>JBJTAQ010000356.1:0-6025 GCA_046090945.1 Pirellula sp. | reverse complement strand
GCCATACCGATCGGCCCTGTTCGTTCCGATCGGAACGACCACCATTCCTCACGGAACAGTCTGGTTTTGGTCGACCCAGCCCCGATCGTACTCGGCTACCGAGATCGAAGTCGCGAACTTGGCCGCAGGCCGATTGATGGGCGAGATCGAGCAGTCGATCCTCGGTTGCGAAGTCACCACGGCAAGACACCTTGCGAAACAGCTCGATGCGGCAGCGGAATTCCAATCGAGTCTCCTGGCCGATAGTCAGATCCTGCACGAGGACTACGATTTAGGAGGCTGGTCGCACCAGCAGGCCCTCATCGGCGGAGCTTTTCATCATTGGAGTCTAACTCCGCAAGGCAAACTATCGATCGCCGTCGGAGCAGCCAATGCCAACCATGCCACCGGCAGCATGGTCGCCACCTCCGCCTTGTCGTTGCTGCAACTGTTCGAATCGGATTCGAATTATCCACTGAGCCACGCGCTTCAAACGATCAACGACCAGCATTGGCAGCGAGGTCATGAGGCTTGGCAATTGCACTTGAGCGCCTTGCAAATCCAACCGCAAACCGGGACCGCACTGGCTTGGTCGACCGAACAAAGGCACGGCGGGGTCATGGTGGATCGAGGCGTAAGGTATGTTGGAAGCGCTCTGCCGAAGCTAGGTTCTGATCCCGATGTGCAAATCGCGATGGGTCGATTCATGCTCGAAGCCGGGGAGATGTTCGTGGCATTTACATCGAGGATGCTGGGGGATCGTTTTGATCTTGCGCGCATGCTCAAATTCCTGCGCGATTGGCGCGAGGAGCCAGCGCAGGATCTTGCTTGCAGCATCGCCGAGCAGTTGCCGGTCCTGGATGAAATGACCACGGAAGCATCTGATCGCGCGCTGGTGATCTTAAAAAGTCTTCGACCCTAGAGTACGTGGAGCGGTTGTGCATTGTTGGTAGCACGGGCCTCCGAGCCCGTGGGTCTCTAAGAGTAAGGCTCGCACGGGTCGGAGCCCCGCGCTAGGGGTGGTTATTTGGTATCGGGGATCGCAACGTACCAACTCATGTCGTTGGCGATACGATCGGCCATCTCCCGGCCCGAAAGGTACTTGGCCAACTTCCGAAATGCCGCTCGCATGGCGTTGGCATCCGAGAGTTCAACATACGTGATCGTGATAACTTGGTATCCATGGTTTCGCAACCAATCCCGTATTTCGCGATCCGTCGCAGCTGTCTGCGGATTGCCGTGGATGTGCTCGCTCATCCCATCCAAATAGATGCACACGCCGCGATCCTCAGGATCCTCGGGATCTCCCTCGAAGAAAACATCGGGCGTCGTGCTACCGATCTGATGCCCTAAATCCACCTTGCACCTGAATCGTATCTGCTGCTGAAATTCACCGTCGGTAAAGCCGGCTGCGACAAGCAATTGCTTGAGGCGATCTTCCGCCTGATTCACTGGCTGGCCGCCCTGGGGTGTCGCAGCGATCACCGCCGCCTGGGTCGCTGGAATCGAATGCGAGCCGATCATCTGCGAGCCGTGCTTTTCGAGAAACGCTCGGGCTTGATGCCGATCGAGATACTTGTGATAAAAACTGTTTCGAAAGGTTTGAAGGCAATCGTTGCAGGAACTCATGCAGTCCGATGGGCACTGACTGACAATCCCTAATGCAATCGGTGCTATCTCGCTGAAATGCTCGATGCACTGCTGGAGCAACCCCGAACCACCGGGCATCGGATCCCACAAAATGGCTTGTACTTCATCTCGATCGACCGACCCGATGACCAGCAGTTGCAGGTCTTCGATGTGCATATCGAGCACCTGGGATGCAGCCATTCGCAACGCCTCCAAGACACTGTAAGCGGCGGTGCTATCAGGCAGATCGTGCAAACGAAGCGCGTCCGCAACGACATCGGCATAGAATCCTATATTGCTGGGCTTCTTTCCACAGCGTTCCTCGTGACTGTTGCGAAACTGCATGATCTGAGCCGTCGAGGACAAAGGCGATACGCTATACCCGCAGATCTCACAAACCGGATACCCAAGCTCTGGTTCGCCTCGATCGATCATCGCCGAGGCTCCTACGTTGACGATCCGAAAATGCACGCCATGACGAAGACTGACGACCTGACCTCCCCAATCGAAATGCATCCCCCCGATGTGCTTGCCTTGCTCGATCCCATAAGCCGCCACGGCCATCTGGAACCGATTCTCTTCTTCATCGGTGATCTGCGAGGCATGGATCAGATCGACATCGCAAACCGGCAATGCCTTGATCGTCTTGGAGGTCATCGAACCGGTGATTGCAGTCAGCGGCAATACAGATAACGCTTGCCGATCGATGTTGACTTCGTAAATAGGGCGTTCGCTGCGATCCTCGTCGAGCTCATGATGGAACCGCCGAGCAACAAATCGCTGCCCGTTGGCATAGATCAAATTCCCGGGGACATACTCTCGAACTGCCATCGCCGTGGGACGCGGCAGCGAAAAGTCCACCGCACCGAAGATTCCCGGCGGCACATCGGCAAACCCAATGACCGTCCCAGTATCGAGCCCATATCCAGGCAGGAAGCCTTCGGAGGCGAGCAGATTGAAGGTGTTGTTATCATCGATCCCTTGGGCGCTGGATCGCCGGATTCGGGCGATCCCCTTGAGCCGCTTGACGGTCTGGTCACACCGACGAAAGTACACATCCTCTTCTGGGTCCAAGGTGCCGAGTTGCTCGCGTCTGGCGTTGAGCCTCTGGATCTCCTTGATCGCCCACAAAAGCCGTTTCCGCAGCCTGCGGATGACTTTCTCAAGCTCCACTGGCATTGCGTCGATGTGCTGGGCGAGGACTTTGTCGACCGTCGCTTGTTGGTCCGATGCAGGCCACCCTTGCTGAAAGATCTCCCGGACATACGCCAACAACGAATCGCAATGCCGCTGGATCAACGCCGTAAAAGGATCGAGATTGTAAGCCGAATTTCTCAGACCTCCGTCACTCTCAAACAGGTAAGTCTTTAAGCGACCAGGGAAAGCCAGCTCGAGTGTCCGTGCGATATGATCGCGTTCCTGTGGTGCGATATTTTCAATCGAGGGAATTTTCCCATAAGCCAACTGACTCAGGCGAGTGATGATCGCCGCATGCACATGCTTGGAAATCAGCAAGTCGTTTCGCATGTTGAAGGCCGGCGGATCGACTCGTCCGGCGAGCATCCGCAAAGGATCGTTGTAATAAGACCGATCGTGCGATGTGGTACGGCAATAGGTCACGTTGACTGCCATGCGATTGCGGCGCCCGGCTCGGCCGGCTCGCTGCCAGTAATTGGCCGGCAAAGGTGGTACGTTTCGCAGTAGGACCGAGTCGAGTTGACCGATATCGACCCCCAGTTCCAACGTCGGAGTGCAAACCAACACGTTGACTTGATCGCCAGATCCTTTGAACCAATTCTCGATCCGCTCGCGGTGCTCCTGGGGAACCATCGCCGTATGCTCCTCTGGGTTGAGCATGGCATAACGTTGATCGAGCAATTGCAAGTTGTAGTTGTCGGGATCCTCTTCGCGGTACACGAGAGTCCCATTGCACTGCCAAGCCATGCATCGATCCAGTGGCGGCCTGCGACTGGATTTGCGGCGGCACTGGTTGCATTGGTAGTAACCGGTATTGGCCGATATCCGCACCTTGGTCGCATCGAGTTGGTAAGTCCCCGAGCAATTGGCGACAGGGTTTCCCTTGGTGCCCTTGAGCAGCACTGGCACGAGGATCCCAATGGCAGGATCGATCAAGTGATTCCACAGATCTTTGAGAAATGGCTCGACATCATCGGGGGCGACGCCCCATTTTTTAGCGATCGATGTGACGAGCCCGTTGCGGCTACCGTACCACTGAAAGACCAACTCGTTTTTGTCGTCGAGAGCTCTCTGGAGTTTCATCCCCTGGAGCCCCTATGGCATTGGCATGTACCCCCGCTGTATTTCTTTTTCTCCCTCATGCCAGTACTTTGAATAAATGCCCGCCAACGGATCGTAAATCATCTGCCGACGGCGCAGCAAATCCAAAAGCGATTCCACACCCGCTCCGAGATCATCGGGTGGGATCTTCAGTCGCTTGGCCCACTGCTGGATCACCGGTGCCGATGCGGAGAGTTTGTCGTAGCGAACTTTGATTCGCCCCCAAGGTTCAAGACCGATTTGCTGATTCGAAGCGAGTGTGATCTCTCGGAGGACTTGGATCCGCAGGAAGTAGAGCCGTTCGTCGGCATGGAGCCCCCCACTCCCCTCCTTGAGCTGATATCGCCAGACCTCCGGGATCAGCAATCGAGAGAGGGTGTCGTTGGCATCGAGAGCTTCGGAGACATGCGTTGCGATCTCTCCGACAGAGACCTCGCGGCCATGGATTGCATCGGCCATGAGGTTACGAAGTCGGAATCGGCGCGCGTGGTCTTTCATCCAACCGGCCTGAAACGCAGCGTCTTGTCGATTGTCGGTAAAGAGCAGCAATCGCTTTCGATCCGCGTGCTGAATCATGTCTTGGGCCAAGACGTGGACATCCGAGACGTGGGTGGCTCGCAATTCCCGCATCGGTTCGCGGAAACGTCGCCCGAGACTCTTTCCGCGAGCACCGCAAGAGAGGCAGGAGCTCAAGTATCCCGGCTGCTTTTCGCTAGTGCGCACCGCATACAACCGGACTTGCTCAGCAGCCGATCCACAGCCGCAACACAAATGCGATCCGATGGGGTGTGCGGATCCGCAATGTCGACAGAACGATACACCAGCCGTGCGAGGCAAACTATCGGTTTGCTCCTCGTCTTGGCTTACGAGCTTGTCGATCAGAACGACGCGGCTTCCGCCGTTGGTTTCATCGAGGGCCTCCCAGAACTTGGCCCCTTGTTCGTTGAGTTGGCCACCTTGGGGCTCGTTGCCTGAAAAGTCAAAGTCTTTCAAGAACGAGAGGAAATAATGCTGACCACACGTCGTGCAGGTAAAGAGTCGAGGCCGCCAGACCTTGGCGTTGTCTTGTTGTTTAGCGATTTCTTCGGCGGAGCTTAACCACAGCTTGGGTGCATTCCCCGAGGGAAACGAAACCACACCACCGCTGATCCCGCGAATGAATGCATGGGATACCGGGCGCATCAAGGGCCGGTTGTTTTTTACAGCGATCGCACCGAGTGCCAGATAGATCAGCATCTCCTCTTCGGTGACTCGGCGACCCGAGGTGACCTCCAAATCGCTCATCAGGGCCGAGAGTTTGCGCGGTTGATGCAGAGTTGTGGCGATGTTGGCAGCGATTTGGTTCGACTGCAAAGCGTCATACAGGGCCGCTTGCCAATCGTCCGGTTGGTCCGAGGGGATCGCAAGCGATTGGCCGGTGAGGACTTGATAAGTCTCTTTGGCGGCCGACCGCACGTCGTTGGATTCCAGACCGGCCAAGGTTCGTTTTAACAATTCCGGGAGTTTAGCCGCATCCGGTGGATTAGGAACATGCGACTTGGACCAAGACTCTTTCTGGTACTTTTCATTGACCGTAACGACGGTATTGGAGGGGACTCCGAAGAATCGCGACGCGAAATTGCGAGCGGCATTGGGCTCGTTTTGATCGACGATCGTTGCCGAGGTCGCGATGCATGTGGTGTGTGACGAGGTTTTGCTGCAGAAGGTGCGCAAGCGGCGGATCAAGCAAGCCGTCTCGGCACCTTGGATCCCGGTAAACGTGTGGGCTTCGTCAAAGACCAAGAAATCCAGGCGTGCATCGGCAAAGAGTTCGACGTCTTGGTGTCGAGTCAGCAGCAGTTCGAGTTGCTTGACGTTGGTCAGCAGGATCCTGGGTTGTTTGCCTGGTGTCCGCATCGTTTCGCGTGAGCAGATTTCTTCGGCCGGGTGGACCGAGTCCGAGCGACCTTCGGCGCGGAATTTTTCGAGCGTTGCCAAGTAATCCGCGTTCGAGGAGTTTGGGGCGAGACGATGGCCGTGGACCAGTTGTTCGGTTTCGGGAGTTTTCCCGACATACATCGCGAAGGGGATGTTCGAGCCGGCCAGGAGAGATCGAAGTCGATCGAGTTGGTCTTCGGCC
>JBJTAQ010000355.1:0-3855 GCA_046090945.1 Pirellula sp. | reverse complement strand
AGCCCGAAGATCGCCATCGAGGTTGGCTCGGGGACAGCACCGCCGCCACCACCACCACCGGGTAGAGTTTGTAGTGAACTTATTGCATAGATACTTAGTGAATACAAGTTGTCCTGACTACCGTTTGCGACCCAGGCACTCGATGTTGAAGACGTATTGCCGAAGGTTACAGTTTCATCTCCAAGCGCTGATCCTGATTTAGCGCCATTCCCGAGGGTTCCTGTGAATACATCACGAGTGACACTGTTTCCAAATTGATTTACGCTGAATGTGTTCTCAATAGTTCCATCCCACAGGTCTGCCCAACTGCTCGCAAGCCTTACACCATCCAATCGAAAAATTGGAAATGCTCCTAAATTCAGCCGGTCCTTGGCTCCCAGCGTCCCGGCTGCAGCTACTGAAACCAGAGCATTCCAGGTAAAGCCATTTAAGCTTGTATTTAGGCTTGCCTGATTAGTAACAAAAGTATCGTAATCGCTAATGGCGCCACTGTCTCCGAGTCGCCCTCCATCAGTCACGAATGCCAAGTAATATTTATCGCCTGGGTTCAAACTAGGTGGTGGAAGCACGACTCCTGCAAACGCAGTTTTGGAAATCACTCCTACCAAAACTGCCGCTGCCAGACCGCTTGTCCGCAGCCAATTCAAAACTGAACGCATTTTCCAAACCTCTCAACACTGAAGGAAAACCAATGTGCCCTCCTGACGTAATTTCTCCCTGCTATCTAAAACACACGGCGCGCCCTCAACTGCGCCCTGATTTTTTCGGTTTGGAAAAAAATCTCGGAAATAGTGTTTGCTTTCAGGAAATCCTTCAAACTGCGCCCTGAATCCGAAAAGATTCCAAAGTTTTTTTGTCGCAGTTTCGTAGGGTACGTGCAGCGGTCGGGGCCGCCATCTCAACAATCGCCAATCGTATTGACCACATCCATTACCCAACCCCAGTCGCCAACGAAACCGACTGCGGAACGTACCTTGGCCCTGTCAGTGTGGTCCATCATGCTAAGGTACGTTGCGCGGTCCGCGGTCCCCGTCGAGGTTCGCCGTTTTTTTCCGCACCGCAGTGGAACGACTTCCCGACGTTAACTCAGCTCGACTCCTACTACCTATCAGTCAAGTTCGTTTCATCTTCACCACTGGTAAAGAGGCCCACAACGATAACTAAATTCTCTTCAATCCGGAAATACACTACCGCAGTGAATCGCTTTAAACGACAAGGCCTATAACCTGTATGATTAGGAGCAAACAGATACGGGTCGCTCTTAATCCGATCCAGTGCACGGTAGAATTCCAATTCGAATTGGTCGCCAAGCCCAGTGGATATCTTCTCAAACCAAGCGATGCCTCGCAAAAGATCCCTTTGCGTATCTGCCGTAAGTCTGGCGATCATTTCCCACGAGCAATCCGTATGCGCTCTTTGAATTCCTCTTCCGTTAGGGCAGCAGACGGATCTTTCCTATATTCAGCCCAACGCCGATCAAGTTCCGCTTGTTGTGCTGCAGAAAGATCTATACCCAAATCGTTGGGTAGCTTATCCCAAATTACTTGGGCTATCTTCAGTTGCTCGCTAGGTGTAAGCGACGCAATTTCGTTTAGAACCTGCTCCAGTGTCATCTATTCGACCTCCGTCTTGATTGTAACGGGTATCGCTTGGCCGGGCAAATTCAATTGCTCTCGCAGGGAAATCCTGTACCTTGCTTCTCAACCCACCATAAATAATGTCCTGTAAAACATGAAGAAGGCCGACCCGATCTGGCGCACCATTATTGGACTGAATCGCTCCGCTGGGACGATGTCGACTGGGAAATGAACCGGATGAGTATTCCGGAGCCCAAGGTAGCCCATCACCATGGTCGTGGGATTCGAAGCTGCCCGATTTTCCCAGAGCTGCGACTGATCCTCGACGAAGCATTTGAGATCTTTGGATCCGAGAGCGAGTACGTGGTGGCTCATCCAGGATTCCGAGCCGCAGCCAATACTCCAGATGGGTTGGAAGAACTCGTCCACGTGGTTTGCTCTTGGCTAGGCAACTCACCGCAAGTGGCCCAGCAGAGCTACTTGCTGGTTACAGAGGATGATTTTGAAAGGGCGGCTGGGGCGAAGAAGGTGATGGTCCCGTAGGATAGGCTTCCAGCCTGTCCGCAACTCTCATTGCTCAGGACAAGCTGGAAGCTTATCCCACGTAGGAACGTACCTTTGCCTTGTCCACGTGGTTCATCGCTCCGTTGGTACGTTGCGCGGTCCTCTTCCCCGTTGTGGTTCGCGAAATGATGAACAGAGCAATGCGATCGCGGTCCATGCAATAAATACCGGGCCCGCTTCACGTACCCTACGGACCTGCGATGCTCTTGCGAAATGCGGACAAGCTGGAAGCTTATCTTTTCCACATCGTCAAAAACCATCCTTTGTTGACGGGAACAAACGCACGGGAACTGTTGCTGGACTGGTTTTCCTGGATTGGAATCATATCGAATTCGATTGGTCACCCAAGAAAAAGTTTGATTCAAGAAGTTTTTTATCTTGTTCGTCGCAACCATGCCTCATGTTCTTGAGCGGTGTGCATCACACCAAGAACAAAAATCTCAAACTCTCGAACGTCGTAGAAGACGACGAATGGAAAGCGGGAAATCGGCCAGTACCGCAAACCGTAATCAACAGAAGAACGACGATAGGGATCTTCAGCTAATTTCAGCGATGCCGCTTCGACGCATTCAAGGAAATCAAATCCCAGACCAGTCTTATGTCGGTCGTACCAGTTCGCGGCAGACACTACATCCGTATGAAAAAGTGGATGGTATCGAACCTAGTACTCACCGCCTGGCATCTTTGATTTTTTTCCAAACTTCGTCGTGAGTCAACCCAACTGCTGGATCCACCAGCATTTCGTCTCGCCGACGCTTTGCTTCCTCAATCGCGGAAATCGGCACAGGGATTTGCTCATCGTTTGAAACAATGTCATCCCAAATAGTTTGAATAAGCTCCAGGCGCTCCCCCAGAGGGAGGTGCCGTATCGATTCTGTGTATAGATCCATATTGTTCTCCCCCCGCATTATACCACTAGGTCTTTCACCAGGCTTCCGAATTCTAACCTGCGATCGCTCTGAACGACGCGATGTGGTTGAGCAAGTCCCCCAAGATTCGCAAAAAGCTAGTCGGCGTTGGTCTAGTTGAATCTGAAAAGAGCCAGAGTAAAACCGTAATCCCAACACTTGAGGCTTTCCTCGATGACTTCATCGAGCGACAAGGCAAGACTCGCAAACCGGCCACGGTTGCGGTTTGGATGCAGGTGGTCGCAAACCTCAAGGAGTTCATGCCACCGGGAATTCGTGTGGATCAGATTACCGTTGGCCACGCCAAAGAGTTTCACGAAAAGCTAAAAGCCAGAGGAATGGCCATTACGACGATCCACAAACGGATTCAATTTGCTCGTCAGTTCATGCACGATGCACAAGACTGGAAGCTGATCGAGGAGAATCCGTTTTGCAAAGTCAAAGCCCAACGCAACAACATGAAGGTCAACGAATTTGTACCGCGAGAGTTGGTCGACAAGCTGATGAAGAAGGCCGACCCGATCTGGCGCACCATTATTGGCCTGAGCCGCTACGGTGGGCTTCGCACTCCATCGGAAACACTCTCGCTCCGCTGGGACGACATCGATTGGGAAATGAACCGGATGAGCATCCCAGAGCCCAAGGTAGCCCATCACCATGGTCGCGGGATTCGAAGTTGCCCGATTTTCCCAGAGCTGCGATTGATTCTCGACGAAGCATTTGAGATCTTTGGATCCGAGAGCGAGTACGTGGTGGCTCATCCAGGATTCCGAGCCGCAGCCAATACCCCAGATGGGTTGGAAGAA
>JBJTAQ010000354.1:0-11467 GCA_046090945.1 Pirellula sp. | reverse complement strand
GTGATCGGCTTTGCGGGATGGAGCAGCACGGGCACGCCAAGCGATTCGGCGCGGGACCAAAACGGCGCAAACTGGGGCTCATCAGCAAAAGAGCCCGCCAGATTCGTATACAGCAGCACGCCTCGCATGCCGAGTACCTCGACGCAGCGAGCGAGTTCATCGACGGTCGCTTGCATGTCTTGAAAAGGTAGTACGCACAGGCCAAAAAAACGCGTCGGATGAGATTTGACAACACCGGCGATGTAGTCGTTGGCGATGCGAGCCACTTCAGGGCCCCGAGTGCCAAACCACTCGGGCCCAGGATCGTTGATCGAGATGGCCGTCATCGTGATACCGGCCGAGTCCATCGACTCGAGCTTCTTCTCGACGCTCATGTACCAATCAGGTATCTTGCGATACCAATCACCCATCTTGATCGTCCTGATCCCGTCCTTGATGAAGACCGATGGATCGCTCGGAGAATTCTCCATGAGTCGAACTAGTTCAGGGCAAAACAAATGGCTTTGACAATCGATCAGAGGCGAAGCATTCGATGCGGCCGCTTGCACTTGAGGGGCGAACACCACACCTTGTGCGGCAGATGCGACCACAGCGGTATTTGTCAGGAATCGTCGTCGCGAATCAGTCTGGTCGATATTCATCACCGGATTTCCAATGGCTAGCTAACCGGGTCTTCCATTGGCTATAAGCCTCTGCAAGAGACTCATTGGCGTCTAATCGCGATTCTCTCTGAATCGCATGGGCTTGGGTCAGAAGTTCGCGTGAGGACACCGGATGGTAATGATCACTCCACCAGCGATCCATCGAGCGGACCGTCATCAAAACGCAAGCTTGGCAGATCAATGCAAGGCAGCAAAATCGTGAGAGGTTGTTGGCAAACTCTCTACCAGAGTGTCGCCTGAGCACCTCCGATACAACCCGCCCTCGCAGGGTGTCTGACGGAACGACAAGATCCTCAGAGCGTCGAATCCGCTCTTCGAGTCGGTGCAGTTGATCACTGTCCATACTCAACCTCCTGCACCATCGATTCGCCGAACTCACTTCCGAGGATCTCGGAAAGCTTGGAAAGTCCATAGCGGTACCGGCTTGCAGCCGTGGCCGGGGGTATGCCAAGCGTCTGAGCGATTTGATGAAAGGTAAATTCCTCCCATATCTTCAAGACGACAACCTCAGCCTGCTCGGTCGGCAACAAACGGATCGCTCTCCAAATCTCACACTTCGATTCCTGATCCTCGACTGCATCAAGCTTTGGAGTCCGTTGGATCAGATCCGAGAGGCAGTCGCTGATTTTCGCGGCAACTAGCAACCAACGCCTCTTTCGCCTAAGGATCAGCAGAGCATCGTTTCGGACCATCTGAAGGAGAAACGCCCAAGGATTCTTGGCCTGGAATAGCACCTCGATGTCCGAGACGATTTTCAAAAGAGCCGAAGCTACCGCATCCTCAGCGTCATGCTGGTTACGAGTGATGGTTGTGGCAAACCGGACCAAACGCACACTCGTCAGGTCGTAAAGCCCTGCGGTTGCGGCAATGCCGTGCCGTTTGATCGTCTCGACCTGCTGGAGTACGGTTTCAGAGAAGCGTTCGGGGGTGGCCATGGTTCTCTTAAGGATGCGCAATCGAAATGGATTTATCTACCAGGCGCAGGAATTATTTGAAAATTCATCGGCAGTTTATCCGGGATCTGTCGAGAGATTTACCACGCGTAGGGGCTCCAACCAGATCCGCTACAGGAATTTCGGCGGGCGTTTGGCGACAAATGCCTCGAGGCCTTCGAGAGCCGATTCGGTGCTGCATGCGGTGGCCATCACCGCCGAACCGCTCGAAAGATTCATCAGCAACGACTCACCGACCATCTCATTTAGGAGCCGTTTGCCCAACTGAATCGACTCAGCCGAACTCTCAGCTATTTTGGAGGCCCATTGGTTGGCCGCAGCCCAGATTTGATCCGATGGCACCTGCTGATGCGACAGCCCGATCTGCTCGGCCAGCTTTGCATCGATCCGCTGCCCACCCAAGACCAATCTTGCAGCAACGCTGGCTCCGAGCCGGAATGCGGCAAGCGGTATCGACAGACCCGAGACGAGTCCGAATCGCGATGAGGGAACCTCGAACGCCGCTCTTGGAGTTGTTACCACCAAGTCGCTTGCCAAGACCATTGCTAACCCAAACCCAAGAACCGGCCCGTCGACAGCCGCGAGAATCGGCTTGGGTAGCCTGAGCATCGCTTCAACAAGATCTTGCAATTCCGAAGCGAC
The DNA here is from genome assembly GCA_046090945.1 of Pirellula sp. Taxonomy (GTDB): domain Bacteria; phylum Planctomycetota; class Planctomycetia; order Pirellulales; family Pirellulaceae; genus JBKCUI01. Next base: position 9,210 of record JBJTAQ010000354.1, on the reverse strand, counting down.
CTCTTGCCACAACTCGATCGCATCGCGCTGTTTGCAGTGCGCATTCCACTGCTTGAGATCGACCCCCGAGCAGAAGGTCGAGCCGGTGCTGGTAAGAATGATTGCGCGAACGCTTTTGTCTTGATGAAAATCGGAAAGTCCATCGATCAACTGCTGGACCATCTCCCGCGACAATGCATTGCATGTCGCAGGCGCATCGATGATCAACGTGCCACTCGGGGCGGCCTTCTGGAGCCTGATCACTGCCGAGATTGAAAGCCCAGTTGCTTTTGAAGGGTAGAAAACCAGTTCCGGATCGATGTGGAGCTCTCAAGATTCGACACGTTCTGAACACCACTGGTGTTTGGAGCCGTAGAGAAGCTCAGCATCAGGTCTTCGTTCGATGGTGAAAACTCGAGGACTTTAACCACATAGTAAATCTCTTTGGCAGCATCCGATGTCACCAAGGTAGTACCAGGCTGTGCAGCGAATATCTTCTCCATGAATTCCTGATTCACGGGCTTGAGGTTTTCGATACTGCTCAACTGGATATCAAAGTCAGCCATCAGCGGATTGAACCATGAGAACGGCGTCGGCCGCACCACCGAAGCTCGATCGGTTTCGCTTTCGAGAGATTCGGCAAGCGATCCGCTCGTGGCCTTGTTGGCGATCGCTTTGGCCTTGGCTTCGGCTTTTTCTGCTGCTCGCTGTGTCTTCCATACACTCATAACCGAATCCTTGGCCGATTCAAAGGATGGAGTCGAGGCGGCTTTGTGCTCAACTTTCCAAAACAGGAATCGAGTCAGTGCCGCCGAGCTCTGAAGTGGCAAGTAAAGATTGCCGAAGCTGTCAGCCTCAGCAGGATTCGGCGCAAAACGTATCAGATTTGGAAACTCGAAAGCTTGCATTCGCATACCGCGACTTACTCGCGATCGCCCAATCGGAAGCGTTGATGCGGTTCGAACATCCATCAGACCGGTTCGCCCATATTGAAATCCATAGGTATCTGCCAACTGTTGCAGATTCAGTGGCTCGGGCTCCTTCATGGAGTTGTCTTTTTCAGCGACCGCGCGCTCCCAAGCCCTTCGGTTTGCCGAGTAGATTTCCATGACATCACGCAGCTCGTTGACTCGCTGCTCCAACGCTCGAAAGGCAGTTCCTGCAGCCATCTCGCGAGACAATGCCTCTTTGACTTCCTCGAAACTCTGGGTGCGCATCGGAACCTCTGGCTTGGCAGGCTCCTGGGCAGGAGGAGAAGGTGGTTGGCTCTCGGCCGGCACGGCAGGGTCCGTAGCTGGTGCCGGGTCCTGGGATGCCCCAGTTGCAACCGGTTCAGCTGGCACCGCGGGGTCTTGAAAGGATACCAATCGGGATTTCGAAGCAGAGCCGGTCGAGGATTGGGGGTTTGACGCTGGGTTAGCTTGCGAAGGTGCTTCCGCACTGGGATTATCCGCACTGGGATTTTCGAGCGTTGGCGGAAGATTCTGCGGAAGATTCTTCTGTGGATCCTGTGTCGCCTTGTCCTGCAACGCTTTCTTTTCTTCCTCGGTCAGAGGAACATCGAACGCCTTTTCCTTGGCCCGGCGTTCGTACTCGGATCGGAGAAGTTCCTCAGGAATCTTCGTTCGCTCCTCTTCGATAATTTTATCAAAGTCGCAAGCGATGAACTCGAAATCGGCTAGCTCGGGTGTCATGAACGCCGGCTCGGTCAACACCGGCTGAGCGAGCCGAGTGATCTCCTTGCCCTTGTCGAAGAGATCTCGAAGTTCGCGGTCGGTGGGTTTGCTATCGATACTCTCCTCAAAGCTATTGACGAAGACCGGAAAGGCTTCAATCGATGCTCGGCGACGAAAGCGCGTAAAGTACTGCCAGTTTTTACTAGGCGGACTGAGGATTGCCGTTGGGGCTCCTCTTGCAGCAACCCGCCCTTCGTATCGCTGACCGCCGTTTGCCAACCTCAGGACCGCGTTTTTGGCCAGTTCCTCTTTCATCAGCCGATTGAAGTCCACCAACGACATTCGGCCGCCAGAGACTTCTCGAAGCGTCTTTTGAATGTCTTGGCCAGAAAGCTTGCCATCGACAAATTTTTGCAGGAAAAGCTTGACCGATTGATCGTCGAAATGAATCCCCATGCGGTTGGCTTCTGCAACCAATAGCTTCCGCTCGATGATCGTCGAGGGGTCTCGGGTGTCGGGCGTAATCCCGACGAGTCCAAAGTCGGGTCGCACCTCGGGAACTTTAGGAAAGCCGCCTTTTTCCCTCACATCGAACGCAAGCTTTTTGAGGAATGTATTGGCCACGGCCAATTCACCCAACTCGACATCGAGCTGGTCGCGGGTGATCGATCCACCGGTCCATGAGGCAGCTTTGGAATTTGCATCCCGCCGATTGAACCTTGCTCCCCCTCCGGTAAACGACTGCAACATCGGGGCAACGACGAACGACAAAATCGCAATCAGAACGGCAACAGCCATCCACAAACGCTGGTTCTTACGAAAATACGAAAAGGGACTAGCCATAAAAAATTTTTCCTTGAGCCGTACTAAGCGATCGGCACCCAGGGGGCGAAAGCCACAAAGGGATCCGAGGATTTTAGAAAATCCCTGAGTCTATGCAATCGCAGAGACCCCAAGCGATGGAACCATTTAGGAGTGTTTTCCATCCAGTCGGCCAACCCAAGGGGGCTTGACAAAGTGCCAACCCTTAGCACACAACCCAGCAGTTGTCCTAGTAACCCTGTCCCTGTTTTGCTAGCTACCTATCCCAAAGTTACCGACGTCTATGAGTCCAAAGAAGACACTGGTCATTGTTGAATCACCAGCCAAAGCCAAGACAATCTCGAAGTTTCTCGGGAGCGGCTTTCAAGTCGAGGCATCGATTGGACATATCCGGGACTTGCCCGGCGGGTCGAAAGAGATGCCCGCCGAGCTGAAATCTGAGCCATGGGCTTATTTAGGAGTGAACGTTCAGCAAGATTTCGAACCGGTTTACATCGTTCCGGCGGACAAAAAGAAACACGTTAATTTTCTCAAATCAGCTCTGAAAGACGCCAATGCTTTGTACCTAGCGACGGACGAAGACCGCGAGGGAGAAGCGATTTCCTGGCACCTTCAGGAGGTTCTCAAGCCGAAAGTACCAGTGCGTCGGATGGTGTTTCATGAGATCACCAAGGAGGCGATCCAGGGTGCGTTGCAAGCCACCAGGGAGATCGACCAGGGGTTGGTCAAAGCCCAGGAGACGCGCCGAATCCTCGATCGACTCTATGGCTATGACGTTTCTCCACTGCTGTGGAAAAAGGTCCGGCCTGGTCTCTCGGCCGGCCGAGTCCAGAGCGTTGCGGTGCGATTGATCGTCCAGCGTGAACGCGAGCGGATGGCCTTCCACAGCGCGACGTATTTCGACCTCGAGGCGTTGATGAGAACCGATCGAGGCGAAAAATTCTCTGCCGGCTTGGTCAGCGTCGCCGGCCGCAGGATTCCCTCGGGCAAGGACTTCGATCCGGCCACCGGAAAACTAAAAGATCCAGAGTTTTTACAGCTCGATGAGACCGCTGCGCGAGCCCTGCAAAATCGCTTGTCTGGCGAAAAATTCACTGTAGCGAAAGTCGAGATCAAGCCTTTCACCGAGCGGCCCAAGGCACCGTTTACGACAAGCACCTTGCAACAGGAGGCCAATCGAAAGCTCGGGTTGACGGCCAAAGACACCATGCGGATCGCGCAGAGCCTCTACGAAAACGGTTATATCACCTACATGCGTACCGACTCGACGACCCTGTCGAAAGAGGCCGTTGCCGCCGCTCGCAGCTTGGTCCGAACTCAGTACGGCCCAGAGTTCCTCTACGATACCGAACGATCCTATGCCACCAAAGTAAAAAATGCACAGGAGGCTCACGAGGCGATTCGCCCTGCAGGCAATACATTCCAAGTCCCCGAGGCGCTTCGCGATGAACTCAACTACGACCAATTCCGACTCTTTGATCTGATCTGGAAACGTACCGTTGCATCCCAGATGGCCGACGCTCGGAAACTTCGCGTGGTGATGACCATCCATGCCGGCGATGCGGTTTTCCAAGCCACCGGGACCTCGATCGAATTCGAAGGCTTCCTCCGAGCTTATGTCGAAGGGAGCGATGATCCAGCGGCTGAACTAGCCGAGAAAGAAAAACTCCTTCCCAACGTCCAGGCCCAAGAGAAACTGAACCTGGAAAAGCTCGAGCACCTCTCGCACACCACGCAGCCACCCTCGCGGTACACCGAAGCTTCGTTGACCCAGGCGCTCGAGGAGCGAGGGATCGGCCGGCCTAGCACGTATGCTTCGATCATCGATACGATCCTGCGACGCGACTATGTCTTTAAGAAAGGAAATGCACTGGTCCCGAGCTGGACCGCCTTTGCCGTGATCCAACTCATGGAAGACCACTTCCCATCGCTGGTCGATTACCAATTCACCGCCGATATGGAAGACTACCTGGATCAAATCAGCAGAAATGAAAAGGAGAACCTTACCTACCTCCAAGAGTTCTATTTCGGCGATGATGTCAACGAACAGCAAGCGGCTCCGGCAGGAATTGGGCTCAAGCCTCTCATCGAACAAAAAGCCGCCGAAATCGACCCCAGGAACGCTTGCTCGTACGCCTTGGAATCCTCTGATTCACAGCGATTGACAACCGGTTCGCAAGACAGGATTGTTGTCCGAATCGGTCGCTATGGGCCTTACGTGGAACAAGGGGAACGCAGGGCGAGCATCCCCGATGAGATGCCTCCCGATGAACTCACCTTGGACCTGGCCATCGATTTGCTGGACAAGCAGCAAAAAGCCGAGGAGCCGCTCGGGCACCACCCGGTATCTGGCAAGCCGATCTATATCAAACAGGGGCGATTCGGACCGTACGTTCAACTAGGTGCCAACGACGATGAGGAAAAGAAAAACGCGTCCTTGCCCAAAGGGGTCGCTCCGGAGAGCGTCAATATTGATCTGGCTGTAAAACTGCTCTCGCTCCCTCGGGAGTTGGGTTTGCATCCGGTCGATGGGCAAGTTGTGATTGCCACCCAAGGACGGTTCGGTCCGTTCCTCAAACATGGTAACGAATCGCGTTCGATCCCCGCAGAGTACTCGCTCTTAGAGATAACCCTCGAACAAGCCGTCGAGGTGCTCGCGCAGCCCAAGGCGATGCGGGGTCGAGGTCGCGGTGCTGCCGCTCCACCGATGAAGACCTTCGATCCGTCACCCGACACCGGGAAACCGATCGAGCTGCGCGATGGCCGATACGGCTTGTACGTCACCGATGGTCAAACCAATGCCTCGCTCCCTAAGGGTACCTCCGGCGAGGATTTGACATTCGAGCAAGCCGTCGCGCTGCTAGAAGCCCGCCGAGCGGCTGGTCCATCCAAGAAGAAGGCCCCTGTCAAGCGAACCTCCAAATCCTCCAAAGCATCGACCCCTAAGTCGAGGAAAGTCGCCAAAAAAACCACCAAGTCCCCTAAAACCAAGAAATAGACTTCTTAACCCTTACCCCTCCTTTACCCCTTGAATGGCCCGCGTTTGAATGGCCCGCGTTATCGAACTCCAAATCTCCGACGATGTGCATCCAGCACGACTTCAGCATGTGATCCAGGATGCATTGCGAGATCCTAGGAAGCTTGAGCGTATGACCATACAAACCACCGAGGAGGAACCCGATGCGATCTATGCAATTCTGCAGGGAGGCTACGGCAAGGATCATCTGGGGGTTGGGCTCAAGAACCTGCTCAAAGTCGAAATGATGGGGAGTATTGCTGACTATGGGTTTAGTGGAACCAGTGACTGCGAGTGTGTGGTCCAAGGGAACGTAGGGGACTACTTCGGCCATTCCCAAAACTCAGGCACCTTGCTTGTGATGGGCTCGGCAGGGCATGGTTTTGCGGCCATGGGCCAAGGTGGTTTATCGGTGGTTCTAGGCGATGCGCTTGATCGCGCAGGAGTATCCCTGCGAGGGGCTGCAGTGTTGGTCCGAGGGAACGTCGGGGCTCAGGCCGGATACCGAATGCGATCAGGGATTCTAGTCATCGGCGGCGATGCCGGTCCTGAGCTAGGAACGCAGTTCATGGGCGGACGCATCTACATCCGAGGCCAAGCCGTATCGATCTCCAAAGATATTGAGGAGTGCAGATTGCGCGAACCGGATCGACTCATCTTGAGCCTGCTACTGCTCAAGGCAGGACTCAAGGCTTCGACGCTCAAGGAATTTCGAGTCTACCGTTCACCCAACGAGCTATGACCAAAAATAGCAAAAACCCCGGTAACTCACTCAACCGCGCTCGGCCTTTGGCCGAGCGTCTCGACGAACCTACGGGCCTTTGGACGCAGCGAGAACTGGGATGCAAACTGAACTCCCGGGCAACCAACCAGCGCATCTCTTGGCCAACTCCAATCTTCTCGCGTTTGGCCTTGGATGTCCCGGAATACGCCAAGTGGATCCCAACTCTTCAGCAACTTCGTCGCACCTGCGGTGTTTCGATCGTTGAACCCGAAAAGCGAGTCGGCCAAGACGGATCGGCTTACTTAAGTTCCGGGGCGGATCGTTCGCTCGACGACGGGCTCTCGATCGAGCCAGTATTTGTCGATGAACCGATTGGCTTTGAATCCTTGATGCATGCCGAACAGATTGAATTGCAATTCATCCCCTCACGATTGCAATCCTCGCAAGGCTCGATTCCCAAAAGTTACTCGGCCGATCGATGGCTCCCTACCCTTCCATCGGACCTGACAGACATCGAGAAGATGAGCAAACGCATCGAGCTTCTTCGGTCGGCGAGCGACCAAGCAACCGTGATTCTTGGGGCGACGATACCGGCTGGAAGCGTTTACGATGATGTCCGCTTCCTGATCGATTGCGGATTCGATTACCTCAACGTGCTCGCAGAAGTCGTCGCGGGAGTGCTACCCGCGAAAACTTGGACCCTGCAGCCGATTGATTATGTGATCGAACAAGCTCTCGGGGCAATCAGCAAATCGGGTGTACGAGGGGTCGGCTTGCTGGTTTGCAGCCCAATCGAAAACGTCCAAGACGCGGTGCGATTGATGCATTCGGGGGCCGATGCTTTCTCGATCGATTCGTGGCTTGTCAAGCAGCAAGCTTCATCGACGCAGACCAGTCAACCTGCCGAGGATCTCGGAAGCTTCATGGGCTCTTACGCACGACCCTCGGCACCATCGGCGATGGAAGGTCTCTTGACCGAAACACAATCCTTCATGCGTGATTTCAAATCGCTTCGATACCTGTATGAGATTTAAGCCTGAGTGTGTCGTCTCTATCGGTCTGTGCTTTGCAGGTGCCGGACCCAAAAGTCGGTCATCATCCTGAATTGGTGCTCGACTTGCTTCGGATCGTTGATTCCGTGTCGACTCTTCGGATAAATCATCAACTCGAACTGCTTGCCCGATCTCTGAAGAGCATAAGCCAGTTGCAGGGTGTTGGTCATGTGAACATTGTCGTCGATCTCTCCGTGAATGAGCATGAGTCGACCATGTAGATCTCCGGCTGCTTCAACCACCGATGAACGCTTGTACCCATCGGGGTTCGCCTCAGGGGTGCTCATGTATCGCTCGGTGTAGATCGAATCGTAATTTCGCCAATCGGTCACCGGCGCTCCGGCAATCCCCGCTCGAAACAGCTTGCTGTGGGTCATCGCGTACGCGGTAAAGTAGCCTCCGTCACTCCAACCCCAGATACCCAGCCGATCCGGATCGGCCCAGCCTTGTTGTCCAAGCCACTGCGCGGTGTCCTCCAAATCTCGCAATTCGATCGCTCCGAGGTCTTTGTAGATCTTCCAAGTATCCGCGTTGCCCTTGCCCAGCGCGGAGCGATTGTCGCAAAGCAGCACCGCAATCCCTTGGTCAGTCAGATAGCGATGCCAAAGATCGCTTCGATGGATCCATGAATTCTCCACCGTTGGAGCCGATGGTCCCGCATACACATAGATGACAACCGGAACGCGCCGGTTGTTTTTCGGATCAAACCCTTCGGAAGGCCGATAGAGTAGTCCTTGCAACTGCTGTCCATCCCTGGCTGGAATCTGAACCAATTCCGGAACTGCAGTTTTGACGTAATCAAATCGATCCGAGCGATACTCGCTGACGAGTCGCAAAGGCTTACCTTCGCGGTCTTTGACCCACATCTGCGGAGGGCTTGTCAGGTTGCTCCAGGAATCCAAGTAGTAACTACCCGTCGGGTGGACCGAGATGCGGTGCGAGCCGACCTGCCCGCTCATGTCCTCGATCGTTCCGCTTTCCAGGGACAATCGCAAAACATTGGTGTTCGTCGCAGCGCTGCGATGCCCAGTAAACCAAATCACCTTGCCCGAGTCGCTCACCGAGAGAATCTCTTTGACATCCCAATCTCCACGGGTCAGCGCCCGCTGGGTTCCGTCCATGGACACATGATGCAGATGCCGACGGCCCCCTTGGCGATCGCTGAGCCACAAGAAGCTACCGTCGGGTAGCCAGCGCGGTACATCGATCACATCGACCCATGCCGCAGACTCCTCATGCACCAAAACCTGCGAGCTTTCGGATTTCAAATCGACCAAAACCAAATCGAGCACGTTCTGGATTCGGTTTTGGATCTGATAGATCAACTGGTCCTGGGCGTTGGGCTTCCAGCCCACACGCACGACGAGTCGGTCCTCAGGGTCGCTGATCGAAAGAGGGACGTCCTGAATCTGCCCCGACGCGATGTCGACCACCTTGAGCTCTACACGCGGATTGGGCTGCCCAGCCTTGGGGTACCGCATATTTTCGAGCCGTTGTGCAAAAGGGATCGCGTCGTCGATCACAAAATTCGGGACCGGTGTTTCATCCAGTCTCAGGTATGCGATCTTGGTTCCATCAGGATTCCACCAATAAGCTTTGAACTTACCTCTTCCATAGACCTCCTCTTGGTAGACCCAATCGAGCTTGCCGCAGAGGATCTCTCCTCGGCCATCGTGCGTAAGCTGTTTGACCTCCTTGGTCTTGCAATCGACAACCCAAAGGTTTTGGGATTGGACAAATGCCACATGCCGTTTGCTAGGACTCAGCTCGGCGAGCTCTTCGATTTCCTCCGGAGTCTGCGTCAAGCGGACCGCTTGGTCGCTCGGCAAATCGTAGAAATAAAGATCCCTCTTGTGCTCGATCAGCGCCTGTTCGAGAGAGTCGTCGAACCCATCGATCTGGCGACCATAGGGAGTTGCTGCCCCATCGGCAAACTCGGGC
>JBJTAQ010000353.1:0-5725 GCA_046090945.1 Pirellula sp. | reverse complement strand
GCCGAAGTTGCCGATTTGATCGCCCCCGGATCCTTCGACTCCTGGTCACGTTCGCAGCACATTGAACCAGTCTCCCTAAGCCTCGATACCACCTGCGGAAATTCGCCAGGAGCAAATTGCTCGAGCAACCCGGCGGCCAGCATCGGATCTGGGGCTGGATCGAGCACCGTTGGTCCCGATCCAATCATCTCTAACGGATCACTAAGCACATCGGAAATCACCAACGTGATCAGCTTGCCCGCTGAACATCGTCTGAGTAATCCTCCACCTTTGACCTGACTCAGCGCCCTCCGTACCGCGTTGAGCTGCTGGATCCCCGCCCCGCGGCTCGACATCGCGCGTGTGATCGCAATTTTAGTATCTAAATCCAACCACTCATGCGGCGCAGAAAGTAGCGCAGATCCACCGCCGCTTAGAAGAAAAATAACCACGTCCTCTGTGTTAGCTTGTGCGACGAGTTTCAAGATTTCTTGCGTCCCGGCCAAGACCCTTGCGGTTGGTTCGTTCACCCCACTGGGTCTAGCTTCACAGATCGAAACCCCTTGAATGCGATGCACGCAATCTTGCCCATCTGAATCTCGCAACAAGGGCTCAGGAATGGCACCTTGAGGCACATTGATCCAGCCGCAAACCTCGGGTATATCCATCGGCGATTGCGAATTGCGACGATTCAGAACATCCAAAAGCCCTTGGAGCATCCCACCCCCGGCCTTGCCCGCTCCGACGATGATCAATCTTCTGGCGTCCGTCAGATCAAAGTTTGAATCCTGGATGCCCAGGACGCGTCCATCCCAACGCAGGGAATCCCTAAGAACACGATCAGCCCGTACAGCATCGACCCCGGCGCGCCATATAGCCAATGCATCCTGTGTCGCTCGTTCCATCGATATCAACTCCCGATCATAGCGAGAGCAGGTACTTGAACAATTCGATCCGCTGACGCTCATCGAGCGTATCGAGCAAGCCAACAGGCATAAAAGAGTTCTCAGAAACCTTCAGTTCCTCGATTTGTTCTTTATCGACTTCGATCGTCTCGGTAGCCGTTCGGATCGACATGCTGCTGGTGCTATCGGCCTGAACTAAACCTGTGATCACCTGTCCATCTTTGGTTCGGATCACGCGAGCTTGATAGTCCTTTCCAATGACTGCATTCGGATCGATGACGTTCTCGATCGCGTAATCGATCCCTTTCGAACCGGTCCCTTGCAATTTAGGAGCGATTTCGATTCTTTGATCGGCTGGAGTATGGCATGATGCGCAGAGTTTATCGAAGTGCTTTTTACCCGCGGCGGCATCGAAGGCCCAAAGCGGCGCTCCACGATAGGCATTGATCGTCTTGCGGATCTGCTCCTTCATCGCTTGGTCGCCCCCACGTATCTGTCCCCACTCCTGGACGATCCGCTGGCTGAGTTTCTCGTCGTCCAAAAGGGACATCTGTCGAGCGAAATAGGCGGTCAGAATTGATCGATCGACTTGCTTGCTGGCGATCGCATCGAGCAGTCGATTGGCCCACGTCGCTCGGCTGGTGAGCAAATCGAGTGCGGCTGCAGAACCCTCAGGTGGCAGGTTGGTTAACTGCCCGATGACCGATTCAGCGATCTTCGGGTCGTCGTAAGCGCGAAGCAACGTAAGGGCTCGCGCGGCAAGCTTGGGCTCGCGTGCACACTCAAGAAGCAACGGTAGGTTCTCAGCGGATCGATCTTTTTGGAGAATCTCCAACGCCTGCATCCGCGTCTTGATCGGCTCGCTACTCGCTAATCGCTTGCGAATCGTGGCGAACAACGAACGGTCCCCGAACTGAGCACCAATGGTTTCTGCTAGGTTTCGAATCGCGGGGTCGTCAAACTTATACAGCTTCGGCGCGATCGTGTTCCAAGCTACCGGAGGTCGAAGATCATTTTGTCCTCGGATCGCAAGCTCGAGGATTTCCAACGTCTTGCGAAGTTCCATGTCTTTGTCTTGAGCCAATCTTGCAACAACGGTTTCACGACCCGAAACACTCGTTTTGGCCGCGTACCATAGCAGGTTGTCACGAACCGTTTGCAATCCATCGCCCCTCAAGATCATGGCCAGCCAATTCGGAGCCATTTGGCCATCGGCAGGCCAATTTTTGCCAATCGCTTGCCATAGAAGGACAGGCAAATCACGGTCTTCGTTGTTTTCAGGTTGTTGGCATAGGATTTCTATCGCTTCAAGAGCTTGCTTACTGCCAAGCCTTCCAGCGGCCAATGCGATTTCGCGTCGGACCATCAGCGAACTTTCTTTTTGGGCTAACACAGGGAGCTTCGTGGAACTTTTCAGTAACCTTACTCCCCAACCGCGTACGATCTCGCTGGAGTAGGCAAGCCAGCGATCGATGTCGGCATCTTGAACGGCTCTCAACGATTCCAGAGCCCAAAGCGAGCTGAGTGCGATACGAGGATCGTTCGAATCACGTCCGAGTTTACGAATCGCTTCTGTCAGTGCCGCAGGCGTGGATTTACCAGCGTAGCGGCTGGCAAGGACTAGCCGAGCGGCACGGACATGCCAATCGTCTGAAAGAGACAGGGCTTTGACTAGTTCCTCATCGGTAGCTTGAGTCCAATCTCGGCGATTGGGTTTATAAGTCGCATCGTACTTCAAGCGATAGATGCGACCGTTGCCGCGGTCCCATTGTTCGACGCCAGGGTTGTGGCAATGACGTATGTCGACCCAATCGCTCATGTACACGGCGCCATCGGGACCGACCGCTAGATCGACACCGACAAATGTCGGGTCGCTGCACAGAAACAGGTCGCTGCCTGCATGGATCGAGTTGTAGCCACCAGCTTCGCGCCGATTGATTTGATGGTTGAGTTGGTGCCCGTGTAGGTTGTGCGTGAGCAAATGGTTTCGGTACTCTTTGGGCCAATTGTCTCCCAAGTAGATCGCCGTACCAACATGCGAATGGCCGCCATAGATCTCGCCAGTCCCCCGTTGTCCGGCACCACCTTCGCCCGAATCGTATCGAGCCGAGGCTAAAAGGAAGTTTTGCAAGTGAGGCGATGAGGGGACTCCGACCCCGGAAATAAACGGAGCGTAGCCTCCATTGACTTGGTTCCAGTAGTGCCCACCGTGCATCACATGGGTCGTACCACCTTTACCCCAAAAGCTACGGCAATGGGTCATGAAGAACTGACCATGTTCGTCGTAGTCCAGACCCCATGGATTGCTGGTCCCGTGCGCGAAGACTTCGAAGCGGTGCTCGATAGGATCGTATCGCCATACACCGGCTGCTAGATAGGTACGGTCTTCACCGGTTGCACCAGGTTTACCTACCGACGAGGTGTTGAAGACACCTTGGGTACCGTAGAGCCAGCCATCAGGCCCCCATACAAAGCTGTTGAGAGTCTCGTGAGTGTCCCCGAAACCAAATCCATCGAGGAGGACTTGGGCGGGTCCATCGGGAACATCATCGCCATTGCGATCAGGAATGAACAACAGTTCGGGTGCAGCGCCGATCCAGACCCCGCCGTGCCCGACTTCGATACCACTTGCTAGGTTCAGTCCTTCGACGAATACCTTGCGCTGTTCAAATCGTCCATCGGCGTCGTTGTCTGCAAAGATTACCACTCGATCGAGTCCTTGGCCCTCAGGTCGCTTTTGTGGGTAGGAGTGCCCTTCGAGGACCCAAAGCCGACCTTTGGGATCGAAAGCAAAAGCGATCGGTTGATGGACGTCAGGTTCAGCAGCCACTAGGTCGACCGAGAAGCCTTCAGGGACATACATCTGTTCGAGCGTCTTGTTTGCTAAGCTGGTTTGATCCGATGGAGCGACTTTGTTGGGTATCAAGGAATGGAGAACGGCGTTGAAGGTTGAGCGCGGCCCAGCATCGGACACCAAGCTCGGAGCCGGTGAAGCGTCGTAGAATCGAAAGTCATCGAAATTCAGGTGGCCCCAGCCGCCGGGATTACCGTCAACCAGCCGCACGCTGATCGTCGCACCTTGGTACTCGCGCAGGTCGACAGCGATGCGGCGCATCTGTTCGCGGTTATCGCCAGAAGCACGTGCGATGACCTGCGATTCGGCTCCCGTCGAATCGTGAAGAACGACTTCGGCACGCGTCGAGTTGTCTTGGCCACCCCCAAAGAGAAAGCCTCCATAAGGATGCGTGACTTTGAAGGTGTGCGATTGCAACGTGCCGGTCCCGGAATCTTGAACAAATTCATAGCCTCCGATGAAGTAGTCTCCCTCTTTGTTGCTGTTCTGCCCCGGCCAGCGTTTCGAGATACCATCCTGGTTGACGGGTTGCCTATCGAACGCATTCCCGTCGGCTTTCCAGCCTTCGAGGTTCCCCAATTCAAACCCCAGATTCAAAGGTTTGTTGTCGGGTCCGACAGGGACTATGCCTTCTTGTTGGGCTTGGACCGATGGAGTCTCCTCGGGCAGATCAAACTTGGCCAAACGACCATTATCTTGATCGCTAAGTGTTTCTAGCGTGATGTTTCGAAATGAAATCCGAGTTTCAGGCCCTGAGTGGAGTTGCAGTGCCAGTTTGCCCGTTAGATCTTTCTGGTCGGCTTGCTGATCCCAAAGCTGCGAGAAGAGCGTGCCGTTGACATAGACATCGATCCGTTCGCCGATCGCCACGATACGATAGTCGTTCCATTGGTTCTCGCGAAACAGTACAGGATACTGATGGACCGGTGCGTAGCGTTTCGAAAGTCGCTTGCCATCGGGCAATATCTTGACGCGCTCGCCCCGCTCGACGAGCATCGCTCGGCCGTGTTCGTCATAGATTCGACCGAGCCAAGTGCTTCCCATATCCAGGTCCGCTTGGTAGCCTGACACATGATCGATGCTATCGACTTGGCAACGGATCTGGATCCCCGAGTTGGCGGCTGCGAGTCCGGAAATATGGAATTGCAGCTTCAGTTCAAAATCCTTGAGCTCGCCGGCTTGCCATACCAGCCAAGTGTTCTTTGAAAGAGTTTTCCCTTTGGGTATCTCCCCGACGATGGTTCCTTGTTCGATCCGCCAGTGATTCCAATCACCTTCCCAACCGGAAAAAGTACCATCGAAGATCTTGCGTGGCTCCTGGGCATGGACCAACATGGCCTGTAGGGTCAACAGCAGGAAGATCGCCAGAAGTCTACGAATCGAATTACTGGAAGCTGAGAAATCGGAAATAGGTAGTTGCATGATCATAGTGATTGGTTTTGATAGGCTTGTTATTTGATTATAGTGGAATTTGAAATGGTTGCACTGTGCCACAACTGTCTACAGTGTGCCACAGCTGTCCCAGCTGTGGAGCAGCTTACTTTAGGCTCATGCTAACGAGAGACTGCACTTGTTGAGTTTAGGAATTTTTGTTTCTCAGCTATCGCACCGAACGGCTGGGACAGCCGTTCCACAATGTGCCACAGCTGTCCCAGCTGTGGAGAAGCTGATTTTAGGTTCATGACAACGCGCTACGGTACTTGGTGACTTGAAGAATTTTTGTTTCTCAGCTATCGCACCGAACGGCTGGGACAGCCGTTCTACGTTGCCACAGCTGTCCCAGCTGTGGAGAAGCTTATTTTAGGTTTATGACAACGCAGCTACGGGACTTGGTGAGTCGAAGAATTTTTGACTCACAGCGAGCGCACCGAACGGCTGGGACAGCCGTTCCACAATGTGCCACAGCTGTCCCAGCTGTGGAGAAGCTGATTTTAGGTTTATGACAACGCAGCTACGGGACTTGGTGACTTGAGGAATTTTTGACTCA
>JBJTAQ010000352.1:0-1141 GCA_046090945.1 Pirellula sp. | reverse complement strand
GTGGAGATTCTGGCTTCGCGGCCGGACAGTCTTATTGTGAGAAAGCATGGGGAACAAGTCGGCATCGAGGTCCAGCAGCAAGCGACTCGAGTCCTTCAGAGTGGCCCGTATGGAACAGTTGCCTATCAAACGGCTTGGGATCGCTTCGACGAGTACCTTCGGCAGCGGGGCCAGCGCCGGAATCCAGGTACCACGGCCGACTTGATTGCGGCTGCGATTTTCTTGGCAAGCTACCCAGTGGAATGGCCCGATGAACGAGACGTTGACGAATAAGATCCGTCGAGCGAGGCCTCCGAAGACTCCTCGCAAGGCTGGCGAATCGATGGGTTGGGTGCGCGAGCAAGAGCCCGATGGCCTAGGTGGTTTGGTAACGAGCCGAACGTATTTTCTGGTTGGTTCCGAATGCCGATTCACTTGCTCGATGTGCGATCTGTGGAAGTACACGCTGGAGGAGAGCGCAACACCAAGAGGTTCGTTCGCAGTGCAGATCGAGAATCTCAATCTGCAGATTCCCAAAGATGCAGTGGCAACCGATCCGGAGTGGATCAAGTTATACAATGCATCGAATTTTTTCGATCCTGCGAATGTGGATCCGCAGGAGTATGAAGCGGTAGCGAAGGGCTGTGCGGGATTTTCTCGGGTGATTGTCGAGAATCATGCCTCGATGCTTTGTTCGGCGAAGACGCAAGACCTCGTGAAGCGTTTTCGAGATTTGGTCGATGGCCAATTGGAAGTCGCTATGGGGTTGGAGACCATCGACCCGCAAGGGATGCATTGGCTCAATAAAGCGATGAGTCTCGAGCAGTTCGAGCAAGCTGTGGCGTTTTTGAGAGATCAGAGCATTTTTGTCAGGGCTTTTGTGCTACTCCAACCGCTCGGTACACCTAGAGGCGAATCAGTAGACTGGGCGGTTCGCAGTTCTCTTCAAGCGATCGATTGGGGGGTACATCGGGTATGTGTCATACCGACTCGCTCTGGAAATGGATTTGTAGAGAGCCTAGTGGGTCGGCTAGGTTGGGAGCCTCCAGAAGTTTGGCAGCTCGAGCAAGCTTTAGCGCGATTGCTGGACAAGCCCGAAGAAAAGCTCAAACAGAACTCTTCAAGAGGGATCTATACGGTAGATTTATGGGACTGGGAATTG
>JBJTAQ010000351.1:0-4235 GCA_046090945.1 Pirellula sp. | reverse complement strand
CTTAGCGATAAAATTGACGCGCAAGTGATGGAGGCAGCAGGGAGCAACTTGAAAGGTGTCGCAAACTTCGCCGTCGGATACAACAACATCGATGTCGCGGTGGCCAAGTCGCGTGGGATCCAGGTAGGCAATACTCCAGGGGTACTGACCAACGCGACATCGATGTTGTTGTATCCGACGGCGAAGTTTGCGACACCTTTCAAGTTGCTCCCTGCTGCCTCCATCACTTGCGCGTCAATTTTATCGCTAAGCATCGACAGGACTCCCGCACAACCTTGGACCCGATCCAGCAATACCTCCCTGGGCGGCGGATCTTGTCCTTGCCACACCTCAACCTGATGATGATTGGCGAGCAAATCGATTCCCACTGAAGGTATCTGTCGGGTGACGAAAATTTTGCTCATGGAAGAACCCTTTGTTTGTTTCGATTCGCAAGTGATATAACGTTTGGTAGAATTTGAAATCGCCTGGGGCGGATTGTAACCCACTAGACATTCGAATGTTCACCTATGGAATACCCTATAAAGATTTTCGCTGGAATCCGCGAGGCCATCGGGAGCGATTGCATTTCGGTGCAGCTTGATGATGGAGTGACAGCGAAGGAAATCAAGGAACGCTTGGCGAAGCAGTACCCGCAATCCTCGGATTTGATACGCTTAAGCCGAATCGCGGTATCGCAGGCGTTCGTCCATGACGAAGATCGCTTAGCGTTGCCGCCTGGAGGTGAATTCGCCTTGATTCCGCCTGTAAGCGGCGGATAGATAGGCTACAGATAGATAGGCTGCAGATAGATACAGTCGTACGGATTGAAACAAGGAACCGAGAATGACACTGAGCCAGACGATATTCCAAGCGTTGGATGCTGTGAAGTTGGTGGATCCGCATTCGCACATCAACCCCCGATCGCCCGCCTCGGAGACGATCGCCGATCTGCTTGGGTACCACTATTACACCGAGTTGGCTCACAGCGCCGGCATGCCTCGAGAGCGGATTGAGGAACCTGGGATATCGCCTGAGGAAAAGGTGTCTCGGTTGTTCGAGTACTTGCATCATATCGATCACTCGGTCCAATGGTCTTGGTTTCTAGAGCTCTCCAGGGACTTGTTCGGTTTCCAGTCCGACCGGATCGACCGGAGCAACTGGCAGAGTCTCTACGATCTTGCGATCAAGAAGATGAGGCAAGGCGATTGGGAGGAGGAGGTGCTTCGCAGGAGCAACGTCGAGCGGATATTCCTAACCAACGACTTCGATGATCCGCTTGATGACTTCGACACCTACCGCTATGTGCCTTGCCTGCGCACCGATGACCTTGTGTTTCACCTGGCGCTGCCTCAGACGCGGCAGCGGATTGCCAAAGCGACGGGGATCGAGATCACCAAATTACAGGACATGCGGCATGCGATCGGTGCTTTGTTTGCGCACTTCGTGAAATACCAGGTCCGTGCGTGCGCGATCTCGCTGCCTCCCTGGTTCTCTCCTAAATCCATCGCGATCGATGATCCAGGAGCCCAAGTCGCCCTGCAGCGAATGCTCAGTGGTTCTGAGGTATCCAACGATGATCGAGAGACAGTGGCCTATTGGGTATTCTGGAGGTTGGCTGAATTTTGCAACGATCTCAAGTTACCCTTCGATCTGATGATTGGCGTAAATCGCAAAGTTTATCCTGGCGGAGTTTATCAGGGTCAGGACCTTTACGATTCGCG
The DNA here is from genome assembly GCA_046090945.1 of Pirellula sp. Lineage (GTDB taxonomy): Bacteria > Planctomycetota > Planctomycetia > Pirellulales > Pirellulaceae > JBKCUI01. Next base: position 2,532 of record JBJTAQ010000351.1, on the reverse strand, counting down.
ATGGTCGATGATCCAGTACAGCGATTTATTCAATGCGTTCCCGAACGTCCGTTTTCCGATTTCGGTTTTGGCCTCGGTCAGCAACCAGGAACTGGTCGATTACGCTTGGATTTTCCCGAATGTGATCGCCAATGGCCATTGGTGGTACAGCAATACGCCGACGTATATCAAGCATGATCTCAGAGCGCGGATCGATGCGATCCCTCGCAACAAGATCATCGGGTATTACAGCGACGCTTATAAACTGGAATTTATTTTGCCTAAGTACAGGATGTTCAAGCGGCTTTTAGCGAATGTTCTTGCCGAAGCGATTGTCTGCGAACGGGGGCTTTCCGAGTCCTTTGCAATCGAGCTTGGCACGCAAATCCTGCGCGGCAATGTCGATTCTTTGTTCTTTGATCAAGAGTAAGCAGGAGAGGCTGTGGATTAGTTTTCAGCAGGTTGCTCATCCAAGCCTGCCAGCCGGATCTTGGCCAATTCATAACTACTTCTCGGACTTGGATTGTACTTTATTCTTTCATAGTAGCTTCGAGCACGATTGGGAAGCTGGCAATGCTCGGCGATTCGTCCAAGAATCCAGTAGTCGATGTCTTCAATTTGATCGGCGTGGGATTCGATCAAGCGATGGAGGTGAAAGATTGCCTGATCGATCTCTCCATGATGGGCTTCTGCGCATGCCAACGAGTGCAGAGCCTTTGGCTCGGGGGTAGTCTGTAGCAACTTTCGACAGTTCTCGAGCCAATCTTCTTTGACTTCGTTGTTGAATATTCCTGCCCATATGCAACTATTCCAGTCGTCGATTACTGAACTATTCGAGGCAATTTGGATTCGGCGAGCCGACAATGCAGCATAATTGCGCTGGTGAAAATCGAGCAGATCTTCGTACGTAGCTCGTATTGGGTCTTTAGGGTTATTGATCTCGGCAATTTGATCTGCAACATATTTCAGATTCCCTTTCGAGGCTTGAAGGATCGTCCATCGATATTTGGCGAATGGATGATCTGGGAACTGCTCGAGAATATTTGTTAATTCGTATTCAAGATCGTTCGGTTGGATGTCTTTGTTGTCAAATAGGCTCGCGAGGATCCACTGGCGTTTGATGATCGATTTCTCGTCCTTGGCAGCTTGTCGCAGGTATTGACTGCGTTCGGGAGTCCATTCCGAACTGGCTAGTAGCATTTCGATCGCCGTTCGAATTGTTTCTGCGGATTTATTTCGAGAGGCGCTCCAGTAACTCTTGATCGGATTACCCAGATGGGGGTTGAGTACATTTCCAGCTACGAATTTGCTAACGGCTAAATCCATCCAGTGAATTGCGCCATCGAGGTTGTTGGCCTCCAAGAATTCCGAAGCTTTTAGAGCGTAATCCCGAAGGAATGGTCCGGTCAGCAACACCTTGTACTTGCCATCTTGTTGGATCACCGCGATCTGAACCTCCAGATCGCTCTTGTAGCGAGCAACGTATCCTATAGCATCGTCCCCTTCGATTTTGATCGGAAATACAGATGTCGTATCAAATCGACGAGCTGCACTGGCTCGAACGCTGGTCAATGAATTTCGCAAAACAGATGTGATCATTGCAAGCTGATCAGTGAAGATACAATCGCGTTGTGGATTGGCAACAATGTCACTCCAGTCTTCGGAATGATCGCCTTGGCTCAGTATCCGATACAGATACTCTCTAGCGACTGACTCAGGGGATGCGTTTGGGTTCTCTGGCCGCTCGATCGCCTTAAGCGTCAATCTTGTTTTGAGCCGTTCCTCAAAGGCTTGATCGCTTATGCCCTGCATGACAGCAGAAACTCTGAGGGCGGTTTGATAATCCTGCTGGGCCATCAGGAATTGCTCTGCCAAACTCCCTATGGTAGCTCGTTCCCGCGGGTTTTGGATCCTATCCCGTAGCGAGGCGATATCGGCCCACCGAGATGCTTTCGCAGCCTTGAGCACCCTTCCGACAATCGCGTAGAATTCAAGTCCACTGGCATTGGCAAGCTGGACCGATTCATCGAACCGATTGAGGAGGTACAAGGAGTTGATTTTGGCGACCGTCAGCGTTTCATTCTTAACGCCCCTTTTTTCCGCTTCTTCAAAAACCGCGATTTGCCTTGATGCGGAATCGGTATTATTGATAGTGCATCGATTCTCATCGATGTTGATCAGCAGCGCGAGCAGATAATAAGATTGCCAATTTTCAGGAGACAGTTCGATGGCCTTTCGGCACTCCTGCTCCGCCTTTCGGATCTGGACCCCGAAGCCCAATTCGCGACCAGTGATATCATGCAGTAGGGCGAAAGCGTAACCGGCATGGGCCAATCCCATGTCGGGATACTGCTGGATGACCTTCTGAGCAAACTCGCGAGCCTCTTCTACTTGAGCGATTGCAACAAGTGCGGATATGTACTTGTACGCAGTCTCGGCATTTGGACTGAGCCTCCATTGTTCTCTCGATTGATTCAATTGCTCAAGCATCGCGCTCTTAGCAATATCTCCGTTGCTGTTAGCGAATTCGGCAATTGCAGAGAAAAACATAGG
>JBJTAQ010000350.1:0-10343 GCA_046090945.1 Pirellula sp. | reverse complement strand
CAGCGCCAGACAAGCAGAGGCTCGTGGTTGTCTACCCTGTGCAATACGCCACTCCGACTCAGATAAAAACGGTACTCGATCAAGTCACCACAGGGACGACGACTCTGGCCGATGACAAACTCAAACAAGTTGCCGTCACCGGATCGATTGAGAATCAGGCGATTGCGAAGTCTACCATCGAGCAAATGGACAAGCCACGTGCAGGGTCCGATAGTCCGAAAGAGATTCGAAGCTTTGACACCAAGAAGACCTATGCAACCTATCTACTTCCATTGCTCCAAAACCTCTATCCCAATGTGGAACTTGCGGCCGACTCGACCACCAATCGAATCCTTGCTACCGGGAGCAAAATCGAACTCGATAAGCTCGGCCAGTCTCTGGACCGATTGATCGCATCCCCCGATGGATCTCCGCAAATCGTAAAGACCTATCCGGTGCCTAGTGGCGATATGACCACGATGCCAACGATCTTGAGTCAGATCGCCCCACAAGCGATCATCAGTCCAGACGTTACATCACGGACCATTACAGTTTTTGCAACCGAAGAACAGCACGCTCGCGTTGCACAATCGATCGAACAGATCGGCAAAACCGCTCAGACGACCAAACAGCCCCAGACCTATGTGGTCAAACCCTCCCAAGTCGTCGCAGTGCAAACCGCCTTGATCACGCTATTCCCAACGGCCAATATTGCCGCAGTCCCAGCCACCGGACAAATTATTGCCGTTGGAACCGAAGAGCAGCAGTCCAGGATTGCTGCAGTGATCAAAGGACTAGAAAGCCAAGCTCAAACCGGAGAGAAATCCATACGCGTGTTTCGACTCGATCCAGAACGGATCGATGCGACAAGTATGGCGACGACACTCTCGACCATGATCTCGCCGAACGTTCAAGTTGAACCGAATTCCAAAAACCAGACCGTTACTGTCATCGCGACAGCCAGCGAGATCGAACAAGTTGCCAAGTTGATCGAACAAATCCAGCAGCAACTGCCTTCACCAGAGCCATCCACCTCGGTCGTCTACCCGCTCCAATTCGGAAATCCCGTATCGGCCTATACGATCCTCTCGGCGATGCTTCCTCGAGCTACCGTGGTTTACGACACCACGGGCAAATCGGTAGCGGTGACGGCCAAACTAGGTGAACATGAGCGAATTCGGGAATTGCTGAAGTCGTTCGATGCCCCCCGAAACGATTCCGCCATCATCAAGATCTACAAACTCAAACAATCGAACGCTTACGGACTCGCAACCACTCTGACATCACTTTTCCCAACAGCCAGCATCTACGGCGGCAGGAGCGATGGGACGCTGATCGCTACCGCAACACCCATGCAGCACGAGAAGATCGCTGAGTTGGTCAAAGAACACGATGAAAATGCGATCGAAATACTGACCAAAGTATTCCCGCTTCAGAAATCAGAAGCCCTGACGCTACGCGCCGCCCTGGCAGCATCTTCGGAACGAATCACCGCGACGGCCGATACCACAACGAACAGCTTGATCGTCACCGCGCCCGCAGTGGAAATGGGACGCGTCGAGCAGATTGTTCGCGAGATCGATACAGCGGATTCCACAGGCAAAATCACCAAATACTATCCCCTCGCTATCGCTGAGCCCATCCCAATGTCTCGAGCTCTGGCTGAGAGCTACCCCAAAGCCAAGTTTTCCTCGGATTCAGCCAATGGAGGAATCTACATCACCGGAACCAAAGAGGAGCATGAATCGCTAAGCCCGTTGATCGAGGAAATCAACAAACAGCCGGGAAAAGTCCCAACGATGCGTTCGTACGTTCTCGAATACGCGGCACCAGATGTCGTCGCTAAAGCAATCACTGGGGCTCTCGGTTCCCGCACCTCCGCCGGCGTCAGCTACAACCGTGACGCAAAAACCGTATTCGCAACAGGCACACTGCAGGAACTCCAGTCGATCGAACAGATGATCAAGGTCATGGACAACCCCGGTGCAAAAGACAGCGCGAAAAGACTGGAGATTTTTCCAGTTCAAGGCATCGATGGCAACTCGCTCGAAGATGCCATCGAAGGGCTATTCAAGGACACTCCAGGAGCACTGGTTCAATACGACAACGTGAATGAGCAACTCCTGGTTGCAGGCAGTGCCAACCAGATTTCGATGGTCCAAGAAGCGATTAAGAAACTCGCTCCTCCATCCCGCACCCTTGAAATCTACAGCCTTGCTAACAATGACCCTTATGCGATGAGAACGGCTATCGAAGCACTCTTCCAAGACGAACCATTGCAAACGGCACCCAGCATCTCTGTCGATAACAGCCAACAGCAACTGATCGTTCGTGCGACCAAAGAGCAGTTTGAGTCGATCCGGCAGCTAATGCAACGCATGGGCGAAAATCCAACTGCAGCAGCACTAGGCGTGAATTCCAACACAACTATTCCGGCCAATTCGAGCGCTAACATCAACAATACCCCTGGCACGGAAGCAAAAACGAACGGATCGCGGATTCGAACCCTCCCTGTCAACCGAAACCCGAAGCAGTTGCTCGAAGATGTCGAGCGATTGTGGCCCCTGATTCGATCCAACCCGATCCAAGTCGTAGATCCAAAGGAACTGATCAAACCCCAACAGCAAGAGAACCAAGGGGCAAACCGTCTCAAATCCAATCCGTTCCTTGGTAAGTTGATCTCCTCACAGCAGCAGCCAAACCAGGAAACCAACGCTCAACAAGCGGATCTCAAACAGCCGCCGGTCGTTGTTGTCGCAGGGGATGGTCAATGGACACTAGCATCCGACGACCCCGAAGCGTTGGCCGCGATGGAGCGACTCCTAGAGACGCTCCTGAATCCCACGGTCGAGCCCTTTGCGACCGCCGGGAATTTCTCGGTGTACATCCTACGCCATGCGGATGCCAAGCAGATCAAAGAGCTGATGGGCGAATTGTTTCGAAGCACGGAACGAAGGTCGTCTACTTCGAGTTCCAGCTCGGGACTCGATGTGCTTCAAAGGGTCAAAATCGTTTCAGACGCCAGAACGAATGCGTTGGTCATCGGAGGAAATAAAGCCGACCGCAAAATCATCGAGGAACTGCTCGGTGTGTTTGACTCGAAGGACCTCATCGATCGTCTCCAACAAATCACACCAACGATCATTCCGATCGCGAGTGCCAGCGCTGACACCATCTCAGACTTGGTACGAGACGTTTATAAATCCCAATTGTCCAGCGGTGCGGGTCGTGATCCTTTGGACATTCCTGAAGGTGTCTCCAGCGAAGTCGCAACGATTTTGCAGCAAATCAACGCTCAAACCTCGGGGCCTCTGCTCACCATGTCCGTCGACGAAACCTCGAACCTGATCGTTCTGCGCGGTCCAAACGAACTTACCAACGAAATCCGATCGTTTATCGAAAACATCGACCAGCAAACCGCCAACGCCCCTTCCAGACGCATCCAAGTTCTAAAACTAGAATCGACAAATTCAAAGAACCTTGAAAAAGCACTGAAAATCCTAAGCGGTAAATGAGTAGCTTGCGCTGCTCCGCTTTTCGAGACCACGAAAGGCACGAAAAACACGAAAGACAAGAAAGATAAGAACAGTAAGAAACTCATTCAGGGATTATGGGTAAAAGCTCATTTTTTCCAATTCTTGGATTCTCGGTATTACTGCAAGAATGGAATGAACTGAGAAAAGTCCCCTTGTATCGCATAGAGTTGTTAATCACACGGCGAGGCACAGCAGGTCTTCGAGTTCCAATCTTAGCGATGAGCAACTCTGTGAATCTCTGTGTCTCCGTCAATTAAAAAAAACGGTCTTACGAAGATCGAGATTTACAAGGTACCTTTCGTGCTTTTCGTGCCTTTTGTGGTTCTCTCCCCTTCACAAAAAAACCGATCAACCAATGGACTTCAACTATCTTGCCTAAAGCAACTTCTCAATGTCTTTACCGATGTCGCTGGGAGAAGTCGTGGGCGCATAGCGCGAAAGGACCTTGCCATTTTGATCCACGAGAAACTTGGTGAAGTTCCATTTGATCGACTCGGAACCCAGCAGACCCGGTGCTTGAGACTTCAAGTACTCGTAAATTGGATCAGTTTGTGCGCCATTGACCTGGATCTTGGACATCACCGGAAAGGTAACCCCATAGTTGGTGCTGCAGAACTGTAGAATGTCGCTGTCACTCCCAGGCTCTTGACCCCCGAATTGGTTGCAAGGAAAAGCGAGGATGGTAAGCCCCTTGGTACCGTATTGATCGTGCAGTTCCTGCAACTGTTTGTACTGAGGGGTAAATCCGCAACGACTAGCGACGTTGACCACCAGAACCACTTTGCCCCGGAGGGACTCAAATTGTAGTACCGATCCATCGGACTGTTTGGCTGAGAGGTCAAACCAACCCAGACTCTTTTGATGGCTCATTGCTGAAGTCCTCCCAAAAACATTGAAAGACAAAGGAGACGGGAAAATCCCCAATAGCGTAAAAATAATGTACAAGGCCAGGAGCGTCGATCCTGTCGATAACACCCAGCTCTTGGCTAACACCCGAACACTCATCCAATGACTTCCAAATTTCAATTCTTTTCTCACGAACTGACCAAAGCCGGCTTGGCGTCAAGCTCGGCCCCGATCGGCTGCAACTCATCGATAAAGTCATTAGGGATATCAAGTTCGGTGAGCAGTTGTCGGCAAGTGATCCGTGACGATTCGTAGATAACTGGCAGCCCACTACCTGGATGCGTCCCACCTCCGACTAGGTAAACGCTTTCGAGATCCTCGAACTTGTTGTGCGGTCTGAGATGAAGCATTTGACCTAGATTGTGGGCTAGGTTAAAGGTTGCTCCTCGGTACACCGAATATTGATCTCTCCAATCGGCAGGAGTAATGATCTTTTCGTACTCGATTCGGTCTTCGAGACCTTCGAGCCCAACGGTTTCAAGTCGTTTCAGGGTCAAAGCTCTGTATTCAGCGGTTTGCTGTGCATCCCAAGGTGTGTTGGGACTCAAGTGCGGAACAGGAACGAGCACATACAGGGCACTCTTGCCTGGTGCTGCCAAACTCGGGTCGGTGACGCAAGCGTTTTGAACATAAAATGAAGGTTGCTTCGGAAGGCACTTGTCTTGTTCGATCTCGCGCAAGTTTCCTTCGTAGTCTTTCGAAATGTAGATCGTATGATGGGGTAGGTTCGGAAACTGGCCACGAACGCCCAAATACATCATGAAAGTTGAGCAGGAAAATCGCTTAGTTTCGAGTTTGCGATCGGTCCAGCGAGGGCGCAAGTGATCGGGCACCAGTTGCCCCATAGCATGGGCAAAGTCGGCATTGATCACGAAGGCATCGGCTTCATAAACGCCTTGGTCTGTCTCGACTGCAGTGACCCGTCTACCCGAGAACCGAAGCTTGCGAACCGGCTCTTCGAGTCGGATAGTACAGCCTAGCTCTTCGGCAACATCGGCCATCCTTTTGCTGACTTGGCCACACCCTCCGATTGGATGATAGACGCCGTACTCGTATTCCAAAAACGATAGGATCGAAAACAAACTTGGACAGCGGAAAGGGGACATCCCAAGGTATTTCGCTTGAAATGAAAAAGCGATCACCAGTCGAGGGTCTTTAAAGTAGCTTTGTAGTTCCTGACCGAGGGATTTCCAAGGTTTCACATAGGGGGCTGCGGCCATCAATGAAGGGCTAACATAGTCGCGCAGGGAATTAAAAGGGCTTTCGAGAATCGGCCGAAACTTGGCGAGTTTCACCCGGTTGTCATCGAGGTATTTTTTAAGTTGACCGACATCGCTTGGCGAAAGCTTGGCAATCTGTGCATCCATGTCCTCGATCACATGGGAGCAATCCAGATGTCCTCCGGCTTCAAAAGCGACGCGATACTGCGGCGTCAGCCGCTTCATCGGAATGACTTGGTCGATGTCATACCCGACCGATTGAAAAATCTCTTTGAGAATGCGGGGGTAGAGGTAGAAGGTCGGACCGACGTCGAATCGGTAATCGCCGACATCCATGGTCGAACAGCGGCCGCCGACAATCGATTTGGACTCGAGCACCGTCACATCCGCCCCAGCGTAACCCAGTTGCATCGCGGCGGCCAAGCCACCGGGTCCGGCACCGATGACGACAACTTTTTTCTTTTTCATAGGCAGTAGTAGGTTAGGCTCGGCGATGCGATTGTTTCGCAGTTCAGGAGTTGGCTCCGGTGGGCGCCACAGATCACGCACCACCGACGGGCGATCAAGGATCGCCCGTGGCAGTGCGATCTAGGCGGAAAAGGACTGGGAGGTTCCCTGGTTCCGCCAGTGTATTTATAGCAAAAGGGCAAGCGTTCTCGCGTTCAGCAGGTTCAATCGAGCCGAGGAACGCTCGAATCGCTGGTTTTTTGGGTAACTTTGGAGTGGACTTGCCGATTCTCCGGTCGATCCGATGGGCTTCATTCGCGCTGAGGTTTAAAAATCAATCCTCCGCGTTCTTAGGTAATGGCCAAGGAGCGACGTTGGTGCGCTGCGCGTAGGCTTCGTACATCCTTGCCATGCGGGCCACGATCTCGGGCTGCACTTTCGACAAATCGTTGGCCTCGATCCGGTCCTTGGATAAATCATACAGTTCCCAATCCTTGTTGTGCTTGGCAACCAACTTCCAGTTCCCTTGCCGGACAGCTCGATTCCCTTCATGTTCCCAGTAGATCGCCTCTCGCTCAATCGGTTGATTCGCAAAGGTGGGTCTCAAGCTCTTACCCTCTAGCGGAACTGCATCACGAGGGTACTCGGACTTGGAAATGTCCACGCAAGTTGCAGCGATATCGATCAAGTGGCCTGGTTGATGGCACCAGCTACCAGGGTTTTGAATCCCTGCGGGCCAATGCACGACAAGCGGGCTGCTGATGCCTCCCTCATGCACCCAATGCTTGTACTCCCTGAGTGGTGTATTCGAAACGTTCGCCCAATTCTCACCGTAAGCCACGTAAGTATCGGCCGGACCAGGAAAAGCGTTCCTGCCCATCCGAACCGGGTAGCCATCTCGGGTCTGGGCTGGGACACTCCCACCCTTGGCAAAATCACTCGGTTTCATCGGAGACAGGGTCGGAGTATTAGGACGCACGATATTGGGATGTTCTTTGTTGCCGCTGCGGCCCATCGCTTCGGCGCAGCCTCCGTTGTCTTGCATGTAGAAGATTAACGTGTTGTCCAAAACTCCCTGATGCTTGAGCTCTTGGACAATCCTTCCGATACCTTGGTCCATGCGATCGACCATGGCCGCATAGACCTCCATACAAGCCGCTTCCCAAGCTTTATCTTCGATCGAGTCCCAGTTGCCAACAGATTTCGTGAGCGGTAAATCGGGTGGGATCAGTCCTAGTTCAACCGCCTTAGCATGCCTTGCTTTCCGGATCGCTTCGTACCCGACATCGTACTTGCCCTTGTATCGCGCGATATCCTCGGGCAGCGCGTGCATCGGCCAATGGGCTGCCGTATAAGCGACATACAGAAAGAAGGGGCTCTCAGGGTTCTGCTTTCGATGATCCTGGATGAACCTCGTTGCATGTTCGGTGATTGCGTCGGTGTAATAATAAGTTTCCGGCTGATACTCAGGATCTGCATAAGCGGAAATGGTGGTGTTATCCCGAGTGAGCGAGGATGGATCGTAGAAACTGCCTGCTCCATGAATGGTTCCGTAGAACCGATCGAATCCCCGCTGGAGTGGCCAGTTGTGTTTTGGACCGTTTGGAGATGTGTGCCGAGTCACATGCCACTTACCGACGGCGTAATTTTTATATCCGCCGGGGCGAAGCATCTCGGCGATGGTGCGGCAAGACTCATTGAGATTTCCCTGGTATCCCGCCAAAGGCTTCTTGTCCATCATATGCCCAACGCCAGTTTGGTGCGGGTAGAGACCCGTCAGCAGACTAGCACGCGTTGGGCAGCAGCGCGCGGTGTTATAAAACTGAGAGAATCGCAAGCCGTTGCGAGCTAGGGCATCGAGATTCTCGGTCCGGATCTCGCCACCGTAGCATCCCAGATCCGATAGCCCCATATCATCGCTGAGGATCACTACAAAGTTAGTAAAAGGAGTATTCTGTGCAATTGTTTGGGCTATCAGTCCGTTCATAGCCAGTAGAATGAGTCCAAAAAATCTTATAATTGCCATAAGTGTTTCGAGAGGGATCGGAGGGTTGTTTAAGGAAGTTTTGATCGCATGAGACTCGCAACAATGATACAATTCTAAGATATCTTTTGCATCGCCCCCTTTTCGCTCGAGGTCCAAGATGGCTCGAATCGTCAACGTTTACATCTTCTTTTTGCTCGGGAACTTGTGCTGCTTCTCCTATGGTCAGTCTCCTTTGCCCAAGCTTATGGAGCATTCTTTCGAGGAGATCAAGGCGGAGTTTGATAAATGGGCACCCTTGGCCCACGACAAACCTATTGAAACGCTGCTCGAGGAATACCGCATCGGGTACGATGCGCGCGGTGCCGAGACCGCTACGCTTCGACGTATCTGGAGGCTCAAGAGCAACCAAGCGAGCGACTATGGGATCGTTTCAGCCGAATACGCACCTTGGTTTCAGAACCAGCCGGTGATCACTGCGCGAGTTTTCGATCCGAAGGGTCGTGAATTCCGGTTGAGCAAAGACGACCTTAGCGTGTCGCCGGTCGGTTCAGTGGATCAAGGGGTTTTGACGGATCGCATGATGGTCCAGGCAGCTTTGCCAGGTTTGAAAGCTGGTTCGATCGTCGAGGAGGTCATTCAGACGGTTGATCGAGAACCTTTTAGCGAACACGGTTGCATGAAGAGGATTGCAATCGATACGATCGAGCCTTCACGATTCCTGAGTGTTCAGATCGATACACCGGAATCCCGGCAAGTCGATGTGCAGTTTTTTCCGAACCCACCCGCAGATCTTCTCCACGAGCGAGAGTCTGTCGATGGGGTTAGGAATGAGCGATGGTTTTTTCATTCAAGGGGTGAGATCGATTTGAAATCACTCGAATCGGACACCGCTCGCGATGTTTTTCAACAAAAAACGATGATCATCAATACCGGCAGAAGCTGGGCAGCTATCGCTGATTCCTATGCGAAGATCGTCGACCAGAGGATGGAATCCGAATTCTTGGATGAGATTGTCAAAGAGATCCTTTCGGAACCAACGGTTCGAAACCCTGAATCAATCGAAGGAAAAGTAACTCAGCTCGTCCAATGGATTAGACAGAATATCCGCTACACCGGTGTTGTGCTCGGCTCGGCCGCCATCGTGCCGGCACGAAGCTCGACGATTCTTGGGCGGCGGTTTGGGGATTGCAAGGATCAGTCGGCGCTATTGGTCGGAATGCTTCGGGCTACGGGTATTGACGCACATGTGGCACTGGTCAATGTCGATACCATTCGTTTTCCCATGCCCGCGATACCCTGTTTAAACACATTCAACCATGCGATCGTGGTGATCCGAAATCCTTCGGGCGATCTTTGGATTGACCCAACCAACATGGGATCTACCGTCCATAGCATTCCTGGCCGTTTGCAAGGGCGCTATGCGTTGATCGCAAGTCCGGATTCACAAGACCTCACGGTCGTCCCCAACCAGGGTATCGAGGCAAATCGAAAGCACACCGACCAAAATATACAAATGAATATCGATGGAACGGGCACCGTGCGACTGGATTTCTCGACATCGGGTTTTTTTGCTACTACGCAACGAGCTGAATCTTTCGGCTCCAAGCTAGAAGATGTGCAAAAGCAAATGGAAGATTATTACAGCAAAATCGGATCGACGATCCAACCGAAGGTCATCTACAGAGCCGATCCTCAAAGCGAAGATCCAATATTCAAATATTCGATCGAGCTGCGGAGCGTACAGCTCGACCGCATCGATTCACGTCGCCTAAGATACGATGTTGATTTTTCAGAGGCTGTCGAAGTCTGCCCCCTATTTCACCTTGCCGGAACCGATGAACAAGGAATACCAAGAACCCGTAAATATCCCTCGGAAAACTTAGTCAGTTATCGCTGGAGTTGTACGACCAAGATCGCACCTCCTACCGGGTTCCGGTTGACGACCAAGTTCCAGGACCATTCGATCGAGATCGGTATTGTTTCACTCAAGGCCAAATCCACGCAGTTGCCCGACGGAGCGTTTCAGATCGAGCAGGTGTTGGATGTCCAGCCTGGTAAACTTTCGGCCGAGGATATAATGCGACTAGCCGATTTGGGGATGAAGATTGCCGATGAGAACCATCCTATGTTTTTCTCTGCAATATCTCCGTTGCTGTTAGCGAATTCGGCAATTGCAGAGAAAAACATAGGATGGTTCTCATCGGCAATCTTCATCCCCAAATCGGCGAGTCGCATTATATCCTCGGCCGAAAGTTTACCAGGCTGGAC
>JBJTAQ010000349.1:0-3151 GCA_046090945.1 Pirellula sp. | reverse complement strand
GTTGCCGATCTCTTTTCACCACTGAGAAGCAACGGAAGCATCTAAGCGATGAGCGGTTCGCTCAAGGGTTGAGACTCGGTCGACGGTGTTGGTGCCGATGCCTCGGAGTTTCGCTCGCTGGGGTCAAAGCCCAACATCTGTTCGTCAGTGAATGTCAATGCGACATAGAGCCGATACAGTAATGGCACCATCAAAAGAACTAGCAGCGTCGAGGCGATCAATCCAAAGGCCAGACTCGTTGCCATCGGTATCAACGCCTGAGCCTGGAACGATTTCTCCAAAAGCATCGGCAGCAAACCTGCTACCGTCGTGACACTCGTTAAAAAGACCGCCCTGAGTCGCCGCGAACCGGCCGTGATGATCGCTTCGACCGGCGGCATGCCTTTATCGATGCACTGATTGATGAAGTCCACAAGCACGATCGAGTCGTTGACCACAACACCCGCAAGAGTCACCATTCCGAACATGCTAAAGAGGGTCAGCGGAAGCCCCATGAGCGCGTGGCCGAAAATCGCTCCAACCATTCCGAACGGAACGATCGCCAAGACAATCCAAGGTTGCAAATAGGAGCGGAATTCAAAGACCAACAGCAGATACATCGCTGCCATCGCGACCACAAAACCAATCGCCAGCGAATTGAAAGATTCTCGGGTCTCCTCTTGCTGGCCCTCCCACCGGAATCTCAGCGAAGGATACTTGTTCCGGAACTCTTGCTCGAGAGTCGTTCGCAAATCGGCAGCAATCGTCGATGCATTCGCCTTGGTCGTGTCCAGTTCCGATGAGATCGTAACCGATCGCATCTGATCCAGACGATTGATCTCGGAGTATCCCTGCGTCACCTTGATCTCCGCCAACTCCGCGATCGGACGCTCGATCCCGTCGGGTCCTCGCACGCGAAGGTCTTGGAAATCGGCGAGGGATCGGCGTTCCTCGATCGGATGCCGTACCATCAACTTGACCTCGTGCCGATCGCGCTGCAACCGCATCACTTCAGCGCCATAGTAAGCGCTGCGAATCGCTTCGCTCAAATCGTCCTGACGGATCCCAATCGCTTTGGCTCGATCCTTGATGGTAAATTGAAACTCCGTCTTGCCTGGGTTGGAGTCGTCTCGGATATCGTATACGCCATCGTAGGTAGCAAGCTTTGCCTTGGCCTCTTCGACGGCAGCCTCGAGTTGCCCAAGCCCCTCGCGAGGTGCGAGAATCTTGAATTCGAGCGGCTTGCCTCCGGGCCCGATATTCGCAGCTTGGAAATTCACTCGTTCGGCACCAGGGAACTGACCAGCTTTCTCCCGCCACATGCGGATAATCTGGTCGCTGGTCACGTTGCGGACGGTTGCGTCGTGAATCTCCGCTGTGACTTGGGCTACGTGAGAACCGGACTGCCTGTCCCCTGCTCCTTGATTCCCTTGCTCGGCAGAACCCACCCGCAAGAAAGTTAATTTCACAGGGCCAAGAGGTGAGGATGGATCCGCCGGTGGCGGCGTCTTGTTGGTCCCAGCCTTTTGCTCTTCAAGAGCGATCTGCTGACTGATCTCTCTTAGAGCCGTTTCCATGCGTCTTGCAGCTACCGTCGTGACGTCAGCAGGTGTACCGTCCGGATAGATGACTTGGCCGACGATGGTCTTGCCATCGAGACTAGGGAAGAACTCAAAAGGCACCTTGCCAGATCGGACCATCCCTACGGCCAACGACACAACAGAAAAGCCCAGCGCCAGTGGTAGCAGTGGATTGTTGAGAAAAGTCCGGAGCAATCGGCCATAAAATCGCTCGCCGAACCAATCGAGCACCGAATTGTTGAACTTGGAAATCCGATCGAAGAACCTCTCAATCGGAACGATCGGCAACATGGCATAGTAACGAAGTTTCTCGAGAAGCGATTTCGGTGCATGCGATTCGTGGGACAAATGCCCTGGAAGGGCCACCGAGGCTTCGATAAGCGATATCGTAAGCATCAAAATAATGGCGACTGGCATCACAGCGATGAATTTACCCATCACCCCGGAAACGTAAAACAGGGGAACAAAGGCAATAATCGTCGTGGCTACACTGGAGAATACGCTCGGCAATACTTCCGATGCACCATCGATCGCTGCTTGGATGTTCGATTTGCCCATATCGCGATGCGCAAAAATATTTTCACCGATCACAATTCCATCGTCGACGACAATCCCAACAGCCATCAAGAAGGCAAACATGGTCAGCATGTTCAAGGTCTCGCCAAAGGCATACAGGCCAATCGCTGCACCGAAAACGCTGATCGGAATTCCCATCGCAACCCAGAAAGCCAGTCGCAGATTCAGGAACAAGGCCAAGAGCAAGAAAACGATTACTCCCCCTTGCATACCATTTTCCCGCAGCATCCGAATGCGGTCCCGAACGTCGATGCTCTCGTCCCCCCATGCGATCAGGGAATATCCATCAGGTACCGGATACTCGGATACCGCCTTTTGAACCTCATCCGAGATATCGAGCAAGTCCTCGGTGCTTGTTCGCTCGATAACGATCGTCATGGCTGGTCTGCCGTTGATCTCGTTAAGTGCCGCTACATCATCGAATTCATCCCGAACCTTGGCGATATCACCAACGGTCAAAATCACCCCATTGGGTTGGGTCACAAGTGGCAACTTGGCTATGTCCTCTCCGATCTCCCGCTTGTTCTTGCCCCGCAAGAGGATCTCTTGGCCTTCGCTTCGGATCTGTCCGCTGGGTAATTCCATATTCTCCTTGCGAATGATATTGGCGACCTGCCCTAATGTCAGCCCATACTTGCGCAGGGTGTCCTCGCTGACCTCGACATCGATCTGATAAGGTTTCACGTTGACGACTTGAGCCTGCGAGACGTTGGGAAGTTCAATCAGTCGATCCCTGACGTCCTCGGCAAAGTTCCGGAGTTTGAGTTCGCTTTGCTCGTCGCGATGCGCTGGACCGATGACCGCCACACGGATCGCAGGAGTGCGGAAAGTGATCTGTTCAACGGTTGCCTTTTCACTTCGCTCGGGAAAGAAAACCGAGATCCGATCGACCGCAGAGCGAACTTCAGAGAGCACTCTAGGGACATCCTTGACGCTCGGTTCAAGTTGGATGAGGGTAAACCCACTTCCCTCTCGACAGATGCTCGTGAGCTTTTTAATCCCAGCCAGAGACTGGA
>JBJTAQ010000348.1:0-1615 GCA_046090945.1 Pirellula sp. | reverse complement strand
AGGGGCGACACCCCCGAAACGCCGCTACTCGTTCCTGACCTACGCGTTTGTAGGAAGCACTGAATCTCCCATACTCGAAGACCAATCGGACATCCTCGAAACCAAGCAGTCCAACACCTTGTCGAGTTACGGCAATTCGATTGTTGACTTTCCAGCGTCCCTGGAAATCTTGCGTCCGGAAATCGACCGCATCCTTGCCTCAAGCCCAAAACCGCTCAAGGGTAAGTTGAACAAGGCTCTATTCCTCGAGAACCATCTAGCCAACAGTAGCCAATACGAATACACCCTCTCGCTAACGGGCCCGAAGGATCCTGGTATCGACCCTATCGCCGATTTTCTACTGAACAAAAAAAGAGGGCATTGCCAGTACTTCGCAAGTTCGCTTGCGTTGATCCTCCGTTCGCAAGGAATTCCAACACGGTTGGTCGTCGGTTTTCGTCCAAGTGAGTACAACGATATCGGCGGGTACTTTCAAGTCTCCCAAAGTCATGCGCACGTTTGGGTCGAAGCTTACTTTACCCTCGATGAGATTCGGGAAGTCGACGAATCAATTCGCATGGGGATTCCTATTCCGAGTTGGTCCACACAAGGCTTATGGCTCAGGCTCGATCCGACCCCGCCGGTCGATGGATCAAACGCCGGTGGGAGTTTCCGCTCCTCTGGAACCGAAACTTTTGATGCCATGCAAGACTTCTGGGATGAAATGGTCATCAATATGGACAAGTCCCGACAAGGTGGATTGTTCTCACTGTTCGGCGATTCCTCCGAAGGAACCTACGCAAGATTCTGGGTCCAACTGCAAACGCTCTTTTCCCGGATGCAATCGAGTCGTTTCATCGGCGGCTTCCTCTCACCCGATCGCTGGTTCTCCTGGCGGGTTGCCGGAGCATTCATCGCAATTGCAGCCAGCTTGCTGGTATTGTACAAGCTGGTTCAAAGGTTCTTTCCAAACCTGATACCTAAGCGATCACGAAGCAAATCGTCGACTCGTGGACGCAACTATTCGAGGATTGAATTCTATGAGAGACTGGTCAAGTTATTGCGATCGCTGGGAATTAAGCGGCAACCGCATCAAACCCCCCAAGAATTCCTCGAACTTGCGGGGGATTCGCTTCGACGCGCCGATCTGGATCTGAACATGAAACAACTCGCATGCGTTTTTTATGCTAAGCGGTTCGGGCAACAAGATTCCCTTGCTCCCGAACAAGCTGAGTGGGTGCAAGCGACCCTCAAGAGCCTCGAAGAGGCAATCCGAAACGGTTTGAAAAAGAAACTCAAGTCCGTCTAAATCCCTTCAGTGATCCTAGATAAGAATCCCACGCAAAATGGACCAACCTGACATCGCTTTAGCTATCGATCTTGGAGCTTCCGGAGGGCGAGTGATCGCCGCTGAGTTGCGAGGCGACATGATCCAACTCAAAGATGTTCACCGCTTTGAAAACGCCCCCCTGGCGGTGGGAAATCGACTGCTCTGGAATCTGCTCTCGCTATGGAAGGAAGTCGAGATCGGCATCGGTAAAGCGGTCGAAGAGCATCGCGACAGAATCGTTAGCCTCGGGGTCGATACCTGGGGTGTAGACTACGTTCTACTCGACCGCAATGACGATTTGGTAGG
>JBJTAQ010000347.1:0-5397 GCA_046090945.1 Pirellula sp. | reverse complement strand
ATGTGCAACCTCTATCCTAAATTTCCGTAGAAAACTTGTCGACAAACCAAACCCAGTCGCCAATGATCCATAAAAGACCCGGGCGACTTGAAATCGGCCGGACTTTTCAGCCGATCTACCCGAATAATATGCAACTTGTTGCGGAAATGACAAGCCAAAAATCACTTCACAACTTTGGGATTGCTTGCTATTCTTACGCTCCTAACGTCAACGGAGATGACGTTGGGGGACCGGTATCTCGCAAATCAGCACCCAGAATCAGCCTAGCAAGGCCCGCTGATGTGCTCTAAAGTCCTTCAAGGAAAGCACTTAGGTGCGGTCCAATCGAATAGACAACCAATCGAATAGACAAGCTAGGAGAAAAGAATTATGGTCAAGCCACACCGAAAACTGAAAAAAGCCAATCATGGCCAGCGGGCAGCCAACAGCAAGGCCCGGAAAGCCAAGCGACGCAAGGTCCGTACTTAATCGGCGGCGGGGTTCTCGCTCCGACGTACCTTAGGACCTAGGAAAGCGACCAAAGTGGCCGGTAAAGACTTCATCGTCGATCTGGATTCGATCGACTTCAATCAAGTTGTCGCGGATGTCCATGAAATCCGTAAGTACAATCCTCAGCGCTTCGAAATGGAGCAATTGACGGCGATTGTTTATGAAGACCCCGAAAAGGTCGCTTGTGTCGGCTACAAAGACGTCTCAGCCGATGAGTTTTGGGTCCGAGGCCACATGCCCGGCATGCCGCTCATGCCTGGAGTAGTTATGCTTGAGGCAGTGGCCCAAGTCTGTTGCTATTGCGCCCACAAATACAAGTTACTCGGTGATTCCATGGTAGGGTTCGGAGGACTTGACGAGGTCCGCTTCAGGGAACCGGTTGTCCCAGGAGATCGGCTGATCGTCATGTGCGAACTGCTCAAGCTGCGGAAACCCTATTTGCTGGTTTGCCACTTCCAAGGTGTCGTCGGGCGAAAGGTGGTCGTCGAAGGCCAGCTCAAAGGGATACCCATCCCTGTTCAAGCGTTGCAGGCTTAGTCGGCGATATTTGAGCCCGTCTGATCGTTCGCTTGCCCCGTATCTCTCACCAACCAAGTTCCCCCGGGGGATTCTTTCCATGCTCGCTTTAAATCGGTTTGGACTAACGACTAGCCTCCTATTTACAACAGCGCTAATTTGCGTCTCGATCGCCCATGCCCAAACGCTGGTCCCTGGTCATACGGCCTACGTTCACCCGGACCCTTGGGGCGCCCGTGTGCGTGAAAATCAGGGAGTCTTGAGATGGCAAGCGAACAATCCATCGATCCGCTGGTGGGGGCTCTTCAGAAACGACGGCCAACTTAGTGCAAGGGTAAAGCTGCGAGGCAAGCCTGAATCGATCTCAGGTTTAAAAATGATCATTGGCCAACAAGAGCGCCAGGCCATCAACACGGCCACAGACAAAGATCTCTCCGTCGTTGATTTTGGTCAGTTCGAACTCCGGTTAGATAAGCCTACCTATGTGATGATCGAATTGGTTCGTGGGCCCGGGGAATCAATCGATATTAAAGAACTCGAACTCAGTGGTCCTGCAACCAAGGATGTTCATTTCAACCTGAAAGAGCGCCGCAATGCTGCATCGGTTCACTTGATGTATCCCGTTCCGCGCGAAGACAAGGTCGAGGCTTTTTATACAGAAGTCGTAGGAGTCGAGGAGCCAGTCGGAACCTTCTATATGGCCTGCGGATGGCATCGCGGCTATTTTGGCATGCAAGTCAACTCGTCAACCGAGCGACGTATCATCTTCAGCGTTTGGGATAGCGGCAACGAAGCGATTGATCGCGATAAGGTTGCCAAAGAGAATCGCGTGCAGTTGATGGGCAAGGGGCAAGGCGTCTTTGCAGGGGACTTTGGCAACGAAGGGACCGGTGGGCACAGCCATTTGAAATATCTTTGGAAAACGGGGAGCAAGCAACGCTTCCTGGTGACCGCGCGACCGACCGACGAAACGCATACGACCTATGCCGGATATTGGTTTCACCCCGATGAGAACAAGTGGATGCTGATCTCCTCTTGGAATGCACCCAAGGAAGGTGGGTACATGCGCGGCCTGCACAGCTTCAGCGAGAACTTTCTCGGCGAAAATGGGCACTTGGCACGCAAAGCCCTGTACGGGAATCAGTGGTACCGAACGGCGGACGGAAAATGGCATGAAATTACCGAAGCGCGGTTCAGCCACGATCCGACCGGCAAAGAAGACCGATTCGATCGGACCATGGGGATCGAAGATGATCAATTCTTTTTACGCCACGGCGGCTTCTTGGATGGCTCGCTCGACTATGGGACGCCTATGAAGCGGGCCGGTCATGCTAAGGTTCCTGACGATCTTGATGCATGGATCGACAACCCCAATCCTTAAGGCTTCAAATCAGACAATCTCTCGCAGATTCATCCTAGCGTTCGGATTCTCCTCGAGGAGTCCAAGTGTACCTGGACCGGGACAACGTTTCGCCATTCTCGGTCGATTTCGAAAAGCTTGTCAGCCTACCCAAACTGTTCAAGCATTTGAGAAACTCCTTGATTTCGTCCTGGGTTACTTGCAGACTTCGGCCGGTCGAAGTTGGTGGTAATCGCAAGTATCCCTCGTTATCAAGATCTGCATTCTCAAGTAAAAACTGGGCCCAGGAGTTTCCGAGTTGCGATAGGGCGCCAAGATCGATCAGTGCGGCCGAAGCCAGAGCGCCTCGCGTTTCATCGAACCCGAGCAACACGTCAGGGGCCATCGTCGGCATCGCGTCGGCTTGAGCAAATCGCTCCCATTGGGTTTTGGAATACCCAAGCCAATTCCATTTTTTCCCGGTTGCAAGGATTCCTTGGAATGTCCCCACCTCAGGATCCGCGAAAGACTGAGGAAGAGTACCCAGACTCCACTCAGTCGATTGCGCAAGGCGAGGGGGCACTGGAGGATAGATGCCATAACTCCCGAGCAAACTGCCAAGCTTGTTGACGATCGAAATCGATCCGGCTCCAAACTCCTCTGAGTTGTCGATTCCGCTGGCTAGTGCCGCTTCAGGTGCCGACAAAAGTGCTGAGGATTCGCCGATCATCGGCAACCATCGCCTCGACTGCAGACCACCGGACTGGACTAGCACCAGATGCTCACCATTGAGATTGGGCAAAATACGACGCTGCCAGTCCTCTGTAAGTGCGACCACCGTCGGCCAATTCGTTAGCAACTGATTTTGGATGGGTTTCCATGGTGCCACTCTGATCGCTGTGTCTGAGATCTGCATGAATTCGTCGAAGCTGGATTTGGCTCTGCGTACAATTTCACGCGCTGTCCCGAAATACTCGGGATGTGCTGACAGACGCAGGTTCAGAATCAACAGGGGATCTGTACCAACACGTCGGATTCCCTCTAACGGTTTCGTACTGTCCATCAAATGCATCGGCGTGCGGTCTATCTGAACGCTCTCGGCGCTCTGGTCCGACAACCAAGCGACCCGCGATGCACCGCGATAGCGAACCACATGTCGCCCTATCCGATCGTCCAGCCAAGCAGCATCGTCCAAGACCGAGGTCAACCAAGCGGCTGAGTCTGATTCGGCAGGTTGCTGCTCGAGGATGGGCAGGATCACGAGTCTTGCGATCTTGCGAAAGAAACCATCGAGCAAAAATTTCTGGAAAGCCGCCACTACACTGTCGGAAGTGTGATAGGTGCTGGTAATCAACCCAGAGCGAGAAGTCGATAGCGCGGAACCTTGGGTCGCTTCAGAAATCATCGGTTGAATCTCAGGAAGGTCCATCAGCTTCGATTCGCTGCCAAATCTATTCTGCCAGTCTTTGTCGCCGCTGATGACCACACAGAAGTAGTCGTCGAGTGTTCCCAAGGAAAACGATATCGTTTTGTCCGCGCAAGCTTTTCGCAGATCCTGGATTGTTTCGCGGTCCAAGATATCCGTTTCAGGGATCTGATCCCAAGGAAACATATCGGCATTGATGCGCCACTCAAGACGATTGCCTCGTTTGTCCTCTACCCTGCGCAGATTCTTGAACAAAAATCCGATGTCCGGCACAAAGGTGATTCCAAGTCGGATCGCGCCTTCGATTTCATCGACTCGGGCAAGTGCCCGATCGAGATTCGAAAAGCGGCTGGCGAGCATCAGCGTGGGCAATTGGACTTGGGGAACCAACTCATCCACCCACCGAGCGACGATATCGGCTTTATCCTCGTTGCGAGTTTCCCTGTCTGATAGTCGCTCAACTGCCGGAGCAATCAAATTCCACTGTTCGACGCTCCGCGAGAGATTCTCATCGGCATAAAGGAAAATATCTTGCGAGACGACATCGTAGAGAAAGGCTCGGATCTCTCGGGCGGCGGGATTATCGAGCCGTGCTCTCCAAGTTGCTAAGTCACTTTTACGATCCTTCCACTCTTTCAAAAACAACTCGTTCGTTTTATTCCAAAGAGATGTTTTCGTTACAGCCTGAGCGAAAGAACTTTGTTGGAACCCTTCGATCTGCTGGTCGACATGGTGGATTCCCCAAAAGAAATCCGCTTGAGCCGGTGCCCAGGACCACGACCCAGGTGACTTTAACTTGTCGGAAGTAGACGGTTCCTGTGCGAATGAGCAATTTGAGGATAAGCAAGCCCCCAGAGCCCAGACTACAGCGAAAAGAGTTGTCGAAAAGTATTTCATGAACGTTCTGAATTGATGCCGCGGGGCAAATTGGTTGTCGAAAAAACAGATATGATATCCGGTAGTCTAAGCTTCGTATTATTTCCTCCACATCCCTTCTATTCTAGGAGGCAATCATGACTATCGGTCCCAATTGCGAAACCATCAGGCGACTTTCTTTCTGCGTAGTACTTTTGCTTGGTGCTCCAATCACGTCAATCGGGGATGCTCAGGAGTCTCCCAGCGCGCCGATAGGTGTCGCTTGGTCTGTCGAACAGAAGCCGGGAAAATTGATTTTGAAGGAGCGAAACCAACCTTTGGGGATTTTTCATTACCAAGACCCCGATTGCCTGCGACCTTTTTTTTCTGGAGCTCGTACGGTTCCTGGAACGCAGGTTACCCGAAATTACCCACCGGTTGTTGGCGTAGATCCTGACGATCATGCCAGCATGCACGGTGGTATTTGGCTAGCCTTCGGCGATATCAACGGGGAAGACTTTTGGCGCAATAAAGCACGCATCGAGCACAAGCGTTTCTTGAAAGAGCCAAGTGTCGATGCGCAGGGTATCTCGTTTGCGTGCGAAGATCAGTTGGTCGATTCCAAGGGGAATATCATAGGGGGCCTCGAACAGGACTATCGAATCAGCCGTATCGATCTTGGATATCGTCTGGTTTGGACGGCGACGATCAAGGCCACGCATGGGCCATTGGTGTTGGGCGACCAGGAAGAGATGGGCTTGGGTGTAAGAGT
>JBJTAQ010000346.1:0-7702 GCA_046090945.1 Pirellula sp. | reverse complement strand
CGAGTTTCTCGACCGCTTCGGCGATTGCGGCAATATCGGATGGGCAGCAATTGCATGGGATATTTTGGATGTCGATGTGGACACGCTCGAATCCGCGTCCTCTTTTGAGTGTGTTGAGTTTTTCAAGCTCATCGAGGATGGCTTGCTGCATCGTTTTCGCAACGGTATTGAAGAAATGCTCGCGGCTTTCCCAAGGGGTTTTCGATTCGCCACCTTTGAGGATTCGCACCCAAGCTTCACTGACCAGATCCGAGCCTTGCAGTCCTCCGCCCATGCGTCGAAGCCAAGCTTGTCCGGCGATATCACGAACCTCTTGTTGGACGAGTTGCAGCAGTTGATGGTCTTGGGAATCGCAAGCGGGATTACCGCCGTTTCGGATTTTGATCATCAGTTGGGTGACTCCAGGATGTGAGGGGAGTCGTTTTTTGGGTTGCTTTTTGAGCTTCTTTTTTAGCGATTTGGCGGCGTTAGCGAGCGAAGAGATGGGATCTTCAAAGGGCTGAGATAGAGAATCCATGAGGTAGGAATTCCTGGGCCGAGGGATCCGACGTACTGCACGAAAAGTCTTGAAAAAGTTTGTGGGTATAGGAACCGCGGTCACCCACTCATCATTGAGTAAATATACAGATCCTCGCGCTGCGCTGCATGCCTGCGAAAACTATTTCCAAAAAAATCTTGCTCAACTGCTCCACGTACCCTACGAACTACGGGCTTTCATCTCTGTGTTTCTCCGTGCCTCTGTGGTTCCAAAAACCCGACAGCAGCCCTTTTGAACCACAGAGGATCAGAGGACCGCAGAGCAAGAGGTTCCCTGCCGAACTCAAATGCTCCACGTACCCTTAGGGCCACGGGCTTTCATCTCTGTGTTTCTCCGTGCCTCTGTGGTTCCCAAAAACCGACAGCAGCCCTTTTGAACCACAGGGGCTCAACGTCGATACCACTTATCGCTTCGAATTCACTTCCATGCACTGGGCGATTTCCAACGCGATCGATTGGAGATCTTCGGGGTTCTTCGGCGCACTTCCAAACGCATGCGCATCGTAAGCTTCCTCGGCATTGCGAATCGGCGTCGCGTTGACGGTTGACCAAGCCATATCGTAAACTGAGTAGGAAACCACCAACCCCTTGGCCACCGCGTTTACCTCTCGCTGCAGATCGTATGCGGTAAACGCACTGTTGACGAAGCAAGATGCATTGATAAGCCAATCCTTGTACTGCTTGTTCTTGGCAATCTTCGAACCATAGACTGTTTCAAGTGCCTCTGCCGCACTTCGTACGCTGACCATGATCCGATCGATGATCGTTCGCACCGGATGGCTGAAAGCGACTTCGGCAAAACTCGACGGCGATAGATAAACATTGACCGCCGCACCGACGGCCCCGCAATTCGTGTGCCCCAGCACGATCACGCTCTGGAGGGATTCCCGTAAGGCAGTCGCCGCGTAATCGATGCTCCCGATACACTCGAGCCCAAGAACGTTGCCGGCAACTCGCACAACGAACAAATCATTCGAAGAACAATCGAATATATGCTCGATCGGCACCCTCGCGTCAGCACACCCGAGCACCGCCGCATACGGCGAATGAGCTTGGGCCAGCCCCCCGACAACAGGTATTCCTAGCTGCACCGGCGAGATGGGAACCACCATCGATTCGACCTGTTGACCGTCCTGCACATTCTGCAAATGATTGACCATCGAATAAAAGCGACAGTTCCCTTGATGCAAGGTCTTGAGCGCCTCCTTGTTGCTCTTAGGACGCTTGAGCTGCAGCGGTGCGTAAGGGTCAAATCGATAGATGATATCCATTGGTGTACTCGTCGGTGATCTATTTCAAAAAGGGCAATCTTCAAACGGGTTTCATCGAGTCCCGTCCACTGTGGAAAAAAATCTCTTCGACCGATTTGGCAATCGTCTCGGACATGCCTTCGAGATCCAAATCGTCCTCGTCAAAGCCAAAGGGTTCTTCGACATGCTCGGCAACGATCTCCATCCCAACCATGAAGTACGATACGACAACCGTCAGCGGAATCGTCCACCACATGAAGTCCTGGACCAAACCCCATGGCAATGTAAAGAGGAACAAAAAGATGCATTGTCTTGCGAAAATTCGATAAGAGCCAACCATCGGTGTCTTGGCAATCCGCTCGCATGCCCCACAGATATCCATCAGCTTGGCAGCTTCGCAGTCCAGGATTCGCAACAGATCCCGATCGAACGGTTTATCTACAAGCCGACCGTGAATCCATCGGTAAATGTCTTGGGAGATCGCCAGAGGAATATGTCCAGGTGCCGCGCTTTGAAACGCAGGTCCTGAATAGTCGATTTTGCGTAGGTGGCACGTCAGCGCCTTGGGGAACTCCGTTAGATGACCCGCCAAGAATCGACGCTGCTGGTCCGTCATCTCCGGAAAGAATTCCTGCAGCTTGATCGATAAGTTCCTGCTGCAGTTGATCAAACTACCCCAGAGCGTGCGAGCCTCCCACCAACGGGCATAAGCCGAATTGGTACGGAAAACCAAAAGCCAGCCCAAGACCAACGACAGTGCCGCATGCAAATCCGACGGAGCATCGCCAATATCCTTGTAGTCGCTATACTCTTTGAGCACTGGGAGCAAGGCGTAGGTACCCATCGCCAGCGCGATCGAGCCGATCGATAATAGCGTCCGCGAACGGAACAGTGGTAAAAGCGTATCCTGAATTGGCATGGCCTAAAAGATAGTCTAGCAATTCGGATAATCTACCCCCCCATCGCGGTGATCTAAATCCTACGGAAATCATTTTCGAACTTTGTTGCAGAGTATCAATCATGCGGTTTTCCAAACGTGTCGTCGTCATCACCGGTGGAGCCAAAGGGATCGGTGCGGGTTGCGCGAGCGTATTTGCCAAGGAAGGGGGGCTGGTCACGATCCTCGATCGGGATCTGCAAGCCGCTCAGCAGACCGCCCGTAAACTGGGTGAAAACCACTTGGCCCTGGCCTGCGATGTCTCGGACGAACAGCAAATCGCTTCGAGTATCGCAGCAGTCGTCGAGCGTTTCGGTCAAATCGATTGCGTGATCAACAACGCAGGTATCCATCCTCCCGATACCCCCATTCATCGAATGGAACCCGAGGAAGCCCTTGGTGTGCTGCGAGTCAATTTCCTGAGCACTTACTCGATGTGCTATCACGCACTTGAGCATCTCAAGAAAACCAAAGGCACCATCATCAACGTCAGTTCGATGACGGCCGTACTGGGCCAACGCAACTCAACGGCTTATGCTGCCAGCAAGGGGGCTCAGCTCTCGTTCACCAAGGCCCTTGCACTCGAATGCGCTGACTATGGCATCCGAGTCAACGCGATCCTACCGAGCAACGTCGATACACCCCTGATGCGCGATTGGGCTTCGAGTCTAGCTGACCCCCAAGCCGCCCTGCAACGCATCGCTGCTCTGCAACCGATCGGTAGGATGGCAGATGTTGAGGAAATGGGTCGCGTTTGCCTGTTCCTTGCCACCGAGGAGAGCAGTTTTATCACCGGACAAGGCTTACACGTCGACGGCGGCGCTAGCTTGGACTACTAAGCCCTTTGCCTGACGACCCCGATGCCTATCGTTTCATTGGATACCCTCAAGTCTGCTTACGACTACCTGATCGTCGGCTCAGGACCTGCAGGGTGCGTGCTCGGACAGCAATTGCAAAGGACTGGGACGGTATTGGTGATCGAAGCCGGCTCGGCTCTCCAAGGTCCCTTGTCCAGAACACCGGCCTACTATCCGCGCAGCTTCGGCTCTCGAATCGATTGGGATTATTGCACCGAGCCTCAGCCGCAGCTTGCCAATCGCCGAGTGCGTTGGCCGGCTGGAAAGACCATCGGTGGCTCCTCGGCAATCAATGCGATGATCCGTATCGAACCTGCCGATTCGTGCCTCGATGAACTCGAAACCATAGGTGGTAGCCAGTGGTCCAAGCCATCGGTTCGATCAAGCTTCGATGAACTCCGCTCGTTTTGGGCTGGAACGCTGCCGGAACTGCACCCCAACACTTCGGTCTTACTACAACATGCAATCGAACTCGGACTTGGTGATCCCCATGGCCTGTGGGCTCCAAGCTCCTCGGTATCACCTTACGTTCGGATGCAGGTGCAAGGCCGACGCAGGAGCACGCGGGATCTCCTCAAGTGCGATGTGCTTACGGAAGCTTTTGTACGAAGACTTGCGATCTCCTCAGACCGCATCGAGGGTGTTCAAGTCGACACCGTAAATGAATCGATCGAGTTGCGCGCTCGCAAGCAAGTGATGTTGTGCTGTGGCACGATTCAAACCCCGCGATTGCTCTTCCAAAGTGGGATCGGGCCGCGCGAGGCCTTGCAGCGGGCTGGACTCGATTGCAGATACCATCAGGATCGCATCGGTTCGGGATTGCAGGATCATTTGATCTACCCAATGGTGTTCCGAATTCGAGAGGGGAAACCATTTTCATGGCCATTCGAAAGGTCCGACCGATTGCGTTACCTTCACGATCGAGGAGGACCAAAGTCATCGAATCTCGCCGAACTCGGTGCCTTTATCCATCCTCACGGAGTAGCTACCGACAGCTTCCAGTGGCACATCACTCCAACGCATTATCTGGGTTATCCAAGAATCCCCAATTCGCAAGCGTGCATTAGCGTTGGCATCAGCCTGTGCAAACCCAAAAGCTCCGGTTGGATTCTTCCTGATCGTATCGACCCTCAATACTTATCGGACCCAAGCGATTGGCAAGCGTACCTTCAAGCGATCGAATGGACCAGAGATTTTTTCCAGAGTAGGACTTGGCAGAATCTGATCGACGAGGAAATCGCACCCGGTGCCAAGCGAACTTCGCATGCAGCGATTCGAAATCACTTCGAAAGGTTCGCAACAACCCTCTATCACTACAGTGGAACCTGTTCGATGGGGATCGATCCGATCCATCCGGTCGACCCGCAGCTCAAGCTCAGGGGATTCGAGGGTCTGAGAATCTGCGATGCATCGGTCTTGCCTAAGATTCTAGGGTGCAATCCACAGACAACGGTCATGATGTTGGCGATGCGACTTGCACATTGGCTCCACGAGGAGTCTTGATCATTCTGCGACTAAGCTTCCGATGAGCCTTGGGCTCGAGGGTCGTGAGCTGCGGTCAGACGATTGGTTTGCCGGTAAATGGCCTGGCAGATCGCCAGGGAACCGGACGCCTTGATCGGATGCCCTAATTCGCTCAAACGGTGTTGAATTTCTGAGGTGATTTCCCAAGGAGTTCCAGTTCCGATCTGGTCTTCGAACAGAAGTTGGTCGGGCCTCCATTGATGGTGAATTCTTGGTGCGGCAAGCGCCTCGGCAACGGTGCAACCTCCGTCGAGCACCCGCAAAAGGACTTGGAGAGTCGCGTTGATGATCCGTGGTCCACCGGCACCGCCGGCGGTCAGCACAGGTTGTCCAGCGGCGTCGAGTACAAGCGTTGGGCTCATGCTCGACAAGGGCCTTTTCCCTGCGGCAACGGCGTTGTTTTTGGAGCCAACCAATCCGAATGAGTTGGGTGTACCGGGCGAAATACTAAAATCGTCCATTTGGTTGTTGAGCATCACCCCGGTCCCGGGCACGGTGACTTTGGAACCCCAGGAGGTGTTTACTGTGCAAGTCATCGCGACCCAATTCCCTTGGTCGTCAGCGGTTGTCAGGTGGGTTGTATGCTTGCGATCCTCACCGGGCATTGGTTCGCTAGATAGTATACTTTGCGATACAGAATCTTTTGGTTGACCGTGCTCGATATCGATTCCGGCTTTGTTACTCGAGAAGTCGATCATTCGATGTCGAGAATACTCTGGATCCAATAGCCCTGCGGGTACCTCGACAAAATCGCTGTCGCCAAGCCAGTGAGCTCGATCGGCAAAGGCTCGCTTCATCACTTCGCTCAACAGATGGTAGTAGGCATCTGGGCGAGCGTGCATCCAAGCCCCTACCGGAAAGGGCTCGAGCATCATGAGCATCTGGGAGATATGGATCCCACCCGAGCTCGGTGGTGGGAATCCGATCACTTCATAATTTCGATATTTGGTGCGAACAGCAGTCCGTTCTTTGGGTCGGTACTTGCGGAAATCATCGCGAGTCAGGATGCCGCCGATCGATTGCAAGTATTCCTCGCAAGCCCTGGCAAAAGGACCTTCGTAGAACCAAGCAGCTCCTTGCTCGGCGATGTTTTGCAGGGTCTTTGCAAGATCCTTTTGCACGAAAGGGTCATCCTGGCGGATCGGGTTACCGTCTGGATGAAAATAGATGGCTTTGGATGCAGGGTATTTCCGTAGTTCTTCGGCCTCGGCGGCGATTGTTCGCCCGATCGCCTTAGAGGCAGGTACTCCATCGGATGCCGCTTTTCGGGCATCCTCAAAGAGGTCTTTCCAAGGCAGCCTACCGGCTGCGGTGTGCATGTGGTGCATGGCAGCGATCTGGCTTGGGACGGCCGAAGCGAGCGGACCGTTTTGACTGAGCTTTGGATCGGCCTTGCCATCTCGAACGAACATCGTTTCGTGGGCTGCATGACCGGCCGTCTCTCGTCCGTCGATGGCTAGGATCTTGCCATTGGACTGGCGGACTAGTACCAGACAACCGCCGCCGATACCTGAGTTATGACCATCGACGACTCCCAAGACCAGTGCTGCAGAGATCGCTGCATCGATTGCATTCCCACCCCTTTGCAGGATGCGTATGGCGCTTTGAGTAGCTAGCGGATGAACCGTCGCTGCGGCTGGATTGACGGTCAGTCGATCCTGGGTATAGGCATTCGTCCCTAGGACGCTTGGTAAGATCCCGCTTGCGGCGGTTGTCTTGAGAAATGCTCTGCGCGTGGTCATTGCGGGTTACCTACGGTCGCCATTTTTTTTTGAAAAACTATAATCAATTCCCGTGTCTCCTGCAGGTATTATCTTAACCGAATTTAGCGATGAACCCAGTATGCGAAGTTGGACGATCGGTCAGCGAGTTGCCAA
The DNA here is from genome assembly GCA_046090945.1 of Pirellula sp. GTDB lineage: Bacteria > Planctomycetota > Planctomycetia > Pirellulales > Pirellulaceae > JBKCUI01. Next base: position 720 of record JBJTAQ010000346.1, on the reverse strand, counting down.
TTCGATCCTGGCAGAGGCGTCATCGATCAAAGCCGGGAACGTTCATCCAAATGCTTCTTTTCCCGACATGCAATTCCGTGACTTTCAGATCGCATCAGTCGCGATCGGCCAAGCGTTTGACAGGGCGATCCCGGGAGGACGTTTAGGAGACTTGGTCCTCGAAGCGACCAGGGCGATGGTTCAGAGTGTATCGGTCAATACCAGCCTTGGAACGATCCTGCTGCTTGCACCGCTTGCGCTAGGCACATCCAGTCCAGTTGGATTGCCTGGGGAGCATTCTTCCAGAGATCGGAGAGATTCATGGCCGGATGAGGGCTTTCGAGAAATGGTCCTTGGGATCGTTAGGCAGTCGACGCCGGAGGATAGTGGCAAGATTTACGAGGCGATTCGGCTGGCAAATCCTGGAGGCTTAGGTCGATCCCAAGAGCACGACGTAGGATCATCGGCTCCAGGGTCGATCGACGAGGCGATGCGATATGCAGCCAGTTGGGACGATGTTGCCTTGCAATACACCAATGGATTCCAGCAAGTGATCCATTGGACCCATCGACTCCTGGAGCTTTACCGGGAACAGCGGCGGATTGCCCTGGCCACCGTTACCTCGGCCACCCCCCTCAGTGAGGAGCAGCAGAGCCGCATCGCCGATCGGATCAAGGCCATGGCCGGCACGGATCAGGTGGAGGTCGACCTCCAGGTGGACCCGGCTCTGATCGGTGGCTT
>JBJTAQ010000345.1:0-3117 GCA_046090945.1 Pirellula sp. | reverse complement strand
GTTTTTGTCACCGTTCATCGAGGGCATCTCCGGTTTCGGATGAATTATTTGCTACCGGAAGCCGAGCCTGGCGATCTCATCAAGATCGGGGCGCGCTGCCGAGGAACATAAGGTTCCGGACCAGGTAGTTCCTCTTGGATCACCCTCCTGGCCGGAGCTTCGTCGAACCGTTGGGGCAAGTATCCGGATTGGCCTTCAGGAGACTTGTTAGGAATCCTCGGATTCCTAGGTGCACGGCTTTGCGGATCGTAGCCCTCTTGCAAAGGTGCGACTTGGTAGTCGAGCCCTGGGCCTTCGTAACCGTTTGGATGCAGCGTTGGGATCGATTCTTGGGAACGATACAGGTCTGCTCGTCGAGCGGCTTCAGGGATCCTCAGGAATTCATCCACCTTCGAGCTGCTGTAGTCGTAGATGCGGTTTTCCAAGTATCGATTGCGATTGCGGACGATGTATTCACGATTCGAGAGTTGAAGCGGATCGACATCGGAGACCGCAGGAGCCCAACGCAGCCCCATAAGATCGAACAGCGTTGGAAAAATCGTAGCTTGAGCCATGATGATATTCTGCTGGAGCGATTTTTCATCGCTAGGCAATGGCCGCCAGAGTGCACCGACCACAGGGATATCCTCAAGCAGTGGTACACCCTTGGCCGTCCGAGCTGCCTTGAGCGCAACAACGTAGCGGCTGACCTCTCGGAGTTCGAAGTTCGAAAGGTGTACATCGGTATCGATGAAGTGCTGGCGGATGCGACCCAAGTGCTTTTCATCGGCCCTGACCGGCTCGCGAACTTGGGTGGTGTACATGTAATTGAAATCGAACACCACCGCTTGACCATCCGGAGCGATCACAGGTCGAACCTCATAACCGGTCCCGGTTTCGAATTTGTAGATGGCCGGATCTGGGATCAACTTCTCGACGTTGGATTCAAAGCGAGGCCCAGCCCCAGCATTCTGGCGGATGAGCTGCTCAGATGTTGGGTTGTTCAGGGTTGGGTAGACGTTGACGACGTTCCCTGCACCGGTGGCGACACCTGGGGGCAAGCCCCCTTGTTTCATTTTTGCCAAGGCCAAGAAATTCGGGTCTTGGATCAACGCTCCTGCATCGTTGTAGATTGCCAAGGCTGAGTCGATCCCTTCGCGAACCAGGATATCCCGTCGAGGCAGATCGAACTCCATCGTGGCCGTCGGTGAGACTTTTCCTAATTCGCGATTGTTCGCCAGAACATTGGTCGTTTCGGTCTGTCCGAATTCAACTTTGTAAGCTTGGCTTCCTTTGCGAATCGCTCGGAACATCGGATAGTAGAACTGCGTATTGAAGTCATCGTCCAGAGCGGTTGTAAGTCTTTTTAGGTAGTTGTCGACGTTGGCGGTATGAGCTCGAGTTCCTTCAAGAAGCTCGATGAACTTCTCTTCGAGCTCATCGATCAACATGTCGAGGAACTTCTTGTGGTCAAGCGGTCTGCGATTGGCCTGGAGCAGAGCTCGGTCGGTGTCGAGCTTACTCATGCTCTTGATCCATTCGGTGAAACTTTTATCCGTGTTTCCGAGGGAATCGAGTATTTGGTTTTTCAGCTCTTCTTTGGTGTTGTCCCTAGTCGTGTCGAGCGGAACTAACAGATCCTTCAAGTTCTGCGAGAATGCTACCCATTCCTGATAGACCTGAAACGCTTGCTTGACCGCGATAGGTTCAAGCTGCGTTGAGGCAAAGAGGCTATCGACCATCTCTAAAAGCCGAGTTTTTTGCTCTTGAATCTTTTTAATTTTGGCGATCTTGGAACTCTGTTCTCCTAAAAGCTGCAAAATGCTATCGATGGCGACTTCGAGGTCATAGATCGAGATCATCGCAAATCGAGGCTGACCTGTTTCGTTCCTTCCAGCCAAAACTCCAGTGGTAGCGATGACGCAATCGACTTGGTCTGTCAACGATTGGATAATCAGGTCGCTCTGATTGGTATCGGAATTATCAAGATACTTCAGTTGGCTCTGCGCTTCTCCTAGTCGAACCGCAATCAACTTGACAATCCTTTGGAGTTCGTCTCGCTGCTGTTTTGTTCCCGCGAGATAAATCAGCGAATCTAGTTCCGATGTGTCCAGCGTTGGGTAGATCTGACTTAGATTAATGTATTTTCCATGGAGGAACATTTCGACCCCGTAGCGCTTGGTGATCTCCGGTGTTTGCACTTTGATGAAAGCGTTGTCCACCGCATTTTTGAACTGCTGTATTCGAAACTCTCTGGTGCTAGTGATTAAGTTCTTGATTCGCGTGAGCTTGTCTTGGATACTTTCATCGCTTCTACCCTCGGCACCGAACCGAAGGGTGAACATATTTAGCATTTGGATTAACTCACTGGAGATGGACTCATACTGTTCGACACCTGCATCGATTTGAGCGGTGGCTCTCGAAAGAGCCGGTAGGATGGTCGACCGGAATCCCAACGCTTGCTCGGTGGTTTCTCGCAGTTGCGCTATTCGTTTTTGCTCAAGATTCAGCAAGTCCTGCTCGTTCTCTGCGGCCGCCAGTCGTTCCTCGATCACGGCCCGTTCCATTACCCTTTGCTTGAGCTCCAATTCGGTGATCAAACGGGCTTTGAGTATCTGCGCCAAGCGGATCATCTCGCGCTGGATCGGATTCAATGTGTCATCATTGGGTATGTTCGCGTTAAAGAATCCTCGCATCGAGGTAAACGAAGCGTTCGGAGAGAGTGAAAACACCGGCGGTGGCTCTTTGTGCTTGCACCGGAATCGGCAACCTAGATTGCACTGCTTATCACCGCACTCTGCGACGCTATTCTCCAAAAATCGCTGCTCGGCAGGGCACAAGTCGCTTTGGATCAACTCGTCAAAGCGTTCGAGGATCGCCATCCGAGTGCTGTTATTGGCCAGTGCCATCAGCGTCAGTGCGCTCGATAGGCTTGTGACATCCATCGAGTGCAACGACAGGAGTTTGTTGCCCGTTTGCAGCAATTCCGAATCCAAGGCTTTGAGTTCATCGACGAAATCCTTGCCAAAGAACGAATACAGATAGCGTTGGTCCCGATCCTCTTGAGTTTCACCCGGGTACATCCCGCGAGCCTCTTCGGCCTTTTCCGCTGCAACGGTTAAAACCGCTTTACGAAGC
>JBJTAQ010000344.1:0-5878 GCA_046090945.1 Pirellula sp. | reverse complement strand
AAGCAACAACTGTTTCGCCGAAGCTTGATCGAATTCGCATAAAGCCCTGTGGATCCATCGGGGCAAGATGATAAGGTAGAGAGTACAACTATGAAGATGGGCAGGCAATTCATTCCGGGGTTTCAACCCGATTATTTTACTCCTTTTTATCGAGCTTTGCAGGGACAATACCATGTTGGGCAAAAAACAATCAGGGCGTCGTGTGTTTTTAGGCCAACTTGCAGGATTAGCCTTTGCAGGCGCGGCGAGCACTAAGTTTCCTAGCGTCTCGCGTGCGGCTGGGAGTCGCGACAAAATCCGCTTGTGCGTAATCGGCATTCGAGGGCGTGGAATGAGTCTGGCAACAGGCTTCGCCGGTCGACCAAACGCCCTGGTAACGCACATCTGCGATGTTAACGAAAACCTCTTCGGCGATGCGGTAAAAAAGATCCGCGATATCCAACAGTTCGATCCAAAACCTGTGCAGGACCTACGACGGATCATCGATGACAAAGCGATCGATGCAATCGTTGTCGCAACGCCCGATCACTGGCACGCTCTTGCAACCATCTGGGGTTGTCAGTCCGGCAAGCATGTGTACGTCGAGAAGCCGATTTCCCACAATGTCTTCGAGGGATGGCAGGAGGTTCAGGCATCCGGCAAGTATCGCCGTAGAGTTCAAGTCGGAACCCAATGTCGAAGCATGCCGCACTACATCGAAGCGATCGATTACATCCGCTCCGGGAAACTAGGACGGGTCCACTTGGCCAAGGCATGGAACAGCCAATTGAGGCGCAGAGTTCCGGCGGTTGGCGACAGCGCTGTGCCGAAGGGACTCGACTGGGATATCTGGCAAGGCCCGGCACCCGAGCACGCTTACAATGAGAATCGCTACACCTACGGATGGCGTTGGTTATGGGATTATGGAACGGGCGACATGGGTAACGATGGTGTTCACGACTTGGATGTTGCCCGTTGGGGACTAGGGGTCGACTATCCGATAGAAGTCCAGTGCACCGCCGATAAACTCCAGTTTGAGGATGATATCCAAGAGACACCCGACACTCAGTATGTCACCTTTACATTTCCTGACAAGAAGATCCTGGTGTACGAACAGAGGCTCTGGTCCCCTTACGTTCAGGACGGCTTCGAAAACGGAGTCGCTTTTTACGGCAACAATGCTTATATGCTCATTGGACGGTCTGGATGGAGGGTCATAGAGCGCGGTAACAAGGTGGTAATCGATCAGCAAGGAGATCGATCCGAGGTGCCTCATCTAGAGAATTTTATTGAAAGCATAGCCAACGACCAGCCTTTGAACTGCGACATCGAACAAGGACATCGATCGACAGTCCTTGCACATTTGGGGAATCTCGCATACCGAATGAATCGGCGACTTCGATTCGATGGAACCAGCCAGCGATTTATTGACGACTCGGAAGCAGATACATTTCTGAAACGCTCAGGCCGCAAGAGTTTTAACATTCCGGACTCGGTTTGAAGCGGCTAAGGGACCGACCCAGATCGACATCCATCAAGCATAAAAGTCGAGAGCGTTCCGAGGTGAATCGAGTTCCAGAGCAGAGGCTTGATCCGTCGATTCTGAATCCGGATTTCGGTCGTCGTCTCTCGAATTGGATCGGGAGAGGTAGGATTTTCCGTCACCAAAGCGTTCAGAGCTCGGTTGCGTCGGCAAGCTTCCATCGACGGCGCGCTCCACTGAGATTCCCTCGGGACGATGGATCCGCCTGGGTCCGTACACGGAACGGCTCTTTGCACCACTAGTTGGATCGATGGGGTTGGTCATGGTGACTCGATGAGTACGGAATCGATGGAATCGCGCAGCGGCATCGGAGGACGAATCTGCGGGTTGCTGGTCGTGCCCCCGACCTCGATTCGCATCCAATTGGCGTTCTGATTTTGCGTGAAGGGGCGAACAATCGCTCCTACAATTCCGCGCCGACCAACGTTTGCCACCAACTCCAGATCCAACTCTTGCCGGAAATTTACCGTTCCTTTGCCCTGCATCGATATCAGATCTCCATCGAGCTGCAAATTGTTGATCGGTATCCGATCGCCATCGATAGCAAAATCGATGTCTGCTGAGTCGAACGCTCCTTGGTCCGGACGCACAGAGAGCAAATTCAACAACCTGATCATCACGGGCAATTCGTAAAGGTTCGCTCCACGCAACCAAGCCTTACCGGACCCCGATAGCGATTCACGGTTGCTCAACGACCCATCGAGATCGCACTGCACGTAGAGGCGACCATTCAGGGCCGCTTGTACCTCCCCCAGGTCGACTAGCATCCCATGAACGTCGGAGTCGAATAAACGGCAACGGACGTGAGACCGCTCGCCATCGAGTGGAACATACCCACTTAAGAAAACCGTTCCGCTCAAAGCCCTGGCTTTAATGTCATTGTCGCTGATATCCATCACCGGCGCTTCAAACTTGGGTGTTGGCTTGGGGCCAAACCATGTCGTGCTCGATTGATCCCTTCGATCGACAAATCCCTCTCGTACTTTGGATTGAAACGAAGCTGACACGACTGGAGCATCGCTCGCGGGACTGCTTGTCGAAGCGAGCCTGCGACCAGTCGAATTGCGACTCTGCCAATCGCTTGAGTCCCTGCCAAAATACAGACGGTTGTTGTTGATCGCAAAGGGGCCTTGCACCCCCGTCACAGCGACTCCATCCAGGGACAACGCATCGAGAGCCAGAGATCCATAAGCGGTGGTTGTTTGATTGCTGTTCTCTCCACTGACCTGGATCGTGCCCCGCAATCCCCGAACCTTGTCTCCACCAATCGATGCATCTTCTAAATCGAACCGCAGATTCCAGTCTCTGAGCAGCGAAGCGTGCCCCTCTTCGGGCGATGCAACGTATGTCGATCCGGTTACGCTGACCGGCCCTCGAAAACTCCAACGGGTCATTGGCTCCTTGAGCACCGCCGGCAAGCATCCGGTGAGGAATTGGTCGACCACCAATCGAGATGAGGGGAGCCAATGGAGCATTCCGTCCCAAGAACCATCGCTGTGGAGTCGGATCTGCCCATTGGTCTCGATGCGGCTTGCGTCGTGAACGCCTGACAACGAACGAATATCAATCCTTCCAGGTCGATAATCCACAACGCAATCAATGTGATGCATGGCGTAGGGAAACGATAACGGATGCAGGGACATCCCTCGGCCAGCTTGGTCATTGGACCTCGACTCCTGGATCGCCACCTTGAGATCCAACGGACTTCGAGGACTGGCTCGCTGGATCTTGACCTCGACCTTGTCGATCAAACCCGTTGGTTGGAGTTGTACCCAAAGGTTTCTCGCGCTCGGCGGCAAAGCCTGCTGCAACTCCTCATCGAGCGAAACCTGGAAAGCTTGGAAGACCAAGTCGATTGATTCGAGGCTCGAACTGCTGCAATTTGCTACCCCTGAACCTTGGATCCTGGCTCCGTCATTGCGCCCGACAAAGTCTTTGACGATCAATCGATCGTGATCCAATGTGACTTGGCCATTGATCTCGTAGATCGGATATCGAAATCCATCGTAACGAATCGAGCATTCGGAGAACGTCAACTCGAGAGTTCGCGAGATCAACTCGGGCTTTGCCTCAGAGCGCACGAAACGAGCTTGTTTGACCAGCACCGTACCGGTCGGATGAAGCGACTTGGCAAACCTTTGAAATCCACTCTCGGGCATACCGCGAGCCGTCAGCGCATTGAGTAGCGGTTCGTCAATTGGAATCGGCCCATCGGCACCGATACTCAAATCCATCAACCAACGTGGCTGAGACTTCCTCAATGTCAGTGAACCATGGAGTCGCTGCTGGCCGGTATAAGCGACTAAACTCGGAGCTTGGATTACACCGTCGCGATACTCGAAATCTCCCGACAACCGCTCGAGGGGATAAGGAAAAAAATCTGCATCGATGGAGCCATCGACCGCCCGAACCACTAGGTGAGGATCCCAGTTGCGCCCATCAAAACGAATCGCAGCGCTTGCATGAACCGTTCCCTTGACCCCCAATTTCCTCCACTGCTCCTGAATCGATCCTGGCAAGGCGTTGTACAGTTGCTCGTCCAGAGCCAAATTTCGGACACTCAACTTCGCAGCGATCGGCGACTGCTTGCCCAACCCCTGCATGTCGAACTCGAGCGCCAATGCTGCTTTGCCCGACCTACCCACGGCATTTCGCAGTTGCAACAGATCGTTTTTGACGAACAGATCCCCCGAGATCTGATCGAGCGGGTAGGGAACCTGGGGATTGAGCAAGCGACCCTCCTGCAGCTTGATCTGGGCTTGAACATCGTATTTGCCTCGATTCACTTTCAGGCCAAATCGAGTTTCAAGCCTTCCTGAAAACCCGCGAATCAACTCCAAACGATCTCGAATAACAACGGGAAGTTGGTCGCACAGCTGCGACGAGTAATCGAGGCGGTCCATCGAGCCTTGGACATCCCATTGCGAGGTTGCGAGGTTGCCTGTCGCATCGATCTGCAAGCGAGAAAAATAACTGCTCGAAAGGGTAGCATGCAACTCATGCCTCAATCGCTGCACCCCCGGATCATTGGTCGGCTCGATGTGCTCGATGAAAGTCCCCTGCAAATCATGACAGATAATCTCTCGCTGCTGCTCGCCGGTCTGATGGCCCAAACGAACCAACCCCGATCGAACCTGAACCGCAGGCAAACGCACTGCTGCGGTCGGCTTGCGACTCAACTCGGCGATGCTCCAAGTCCCATCGAGCTTGGGCCAAATACTCAATTCCAAGCCGTCGATTAGAACGTTATTAACGACGACCTGCCCTTGGATTATCCCAACCAAATCGATCGGCCCATTGCACGACACTCGGGCCACTTTGACCACATCGCGCAAGCCCTGTTCGGTCGACTTGCAAATCCGCAAGCCATCGATGACGATCGACTCACCTGGTACCAACCTCGCGCGATCGACCGTAACATAATGCTCAGGAAACGCATGCCTCAGTCGGGATTGTATCTCCGACGTCAGCTTATCATCTACGCGATCGAAGACGACATAGTAAGCCATCACTGCCGAAGCGCACAAAAGCAGAATCCAACTCAGGCGACCGCCTCGATAGGCAACCGCCTTGGGATCATCCTTTTGGCTCGCTTGTGTTTCCAACGGCATCCTTGCGATTCCGATCCTGCGACATCCTGTCTTGAATAGTCCAACTTCCTAATCCGAGTCGGGACCATGCTAAGGCCAGTCCGATTCCCGCCAACCCGCATAGCACCAACACCGCCGGTTGCCTGTAACGGACCGAACCGACAAACACCATGTGAAGGATTGCCAAGTAAACACAAGGCAACGCCATCCAACAAGCATCCGTCCAGCCTTTGCCGTCCTTTTGCAAACCATATAGCCCCATCGCGCTTGCGATCAATATCAGCATATAGCTGCCAGCCTCCCACCAACGGATCAAGGGATTCGACAACTCGCGCGCTTGAGGTAACGGCCACCAAGTCTTCCAGAACTTTACCAATCCTAGCCGCATAGCGTCAGATGGATTTTCACACGCCCAGCCCCAAGCCTCCTGACGCAGTCGCCGGTCAATCCGCCATTCGAGCGTGGATTCCAATCCATCCGGCCGGTTTGCTAGCAAGGCCTCTTCTTGGACGATTCTGGACATCGTCTGCATCGAAAACTCCATGTTTTCGTCGCTCGAACCGCTCGCGCCAGGGTGCCAACCGTCGTAGAGGCTTGCTCCGACCTGCAGGGTCGAGGCGACGAATTTGCCCGTGACGAGGTAATTGCGGACCCACCAAGGTGCCATCACCATCAACAAAACCGCCAAAAAAACGGAGGCTCGCACAACCCATTTCGTCAAGAAAACCCCCCGGTGCCGATTGCTAGCTAAAAGCATGAATGGGAA
>JBJTAQ010000343.1:0-2287 GCA_046090945.1 Pirellula sp. | reverse complement strand
GCTCTCTCGCGATGATTGGCGACGGGACCAAATGAATCTGTTCATCAAGAGCCTCTACGAACGGATCAAAGCGACCAAGCCTCACGTTAAGTTCGGCATCAGCCCATTTGGTATTTGGAAACCTGGTTATCCAGAAAGCGTCCAAGGATTCAATCAGTACGAGAAACTCTACGCCGATGCCAAGCTGTGGCTCAACGAAGGTTGGTGCGATTACTATTCGCCGCAACTCTACTGGCCGATACACGCCAAGCAGCAAAGCTTTCCCGCCCTGCTTCAGTGGTGGATCGGGGAGAACACCCAAGGCCGGGTGATCGCGCCGGGGATTTTCACCAGCCGTGTCGGCGACAAAAACCGTCCGTTTACGGTCGAACAGATCGAAGACCAAGTCTTCCTGGCCCGCACCTTAGAGGGTAGCTCCGGCACGATCCACTTTAGTATGAAAGCCATCATGGAGAATCGCGAAGGGCTTTCGGATCGACTCAAATCGAACACCTACCTGACCCCTGCATTGACGCCGATCACCCCATGGCTCAACGTTGAAAAAGTCTCCGCACCAAAACTGACTCCCAGACAACCCCTGGATTCAAATGCATCACGCACGGTAGCTTGGGAAGTCTCAAATCCCAAGGCCGTGCGGCGATGGGCCGTGTACCGGCTCGTTCAGGGCAAATGGGAGTTGTCGATTCTCGGTCCAGAAACCCAGAGTCTTCAGATACAACCCTCTAGCGAACCGGAAACTCGCGTCCAAGCCATCGCGGTGGCTGGGGTCGATGGAACTGGTGCTCTGGGACCTGCTTCGATCCTGGCGATCAACCCCTAACCCTTTACATCCATCAAGGCGACCACTTGAGCTCCTTATCTCGTAGCGGTGTTTTTTCTGGTGATATGGATCAATCGCTGGCTCGTTTCAGCGAGAGTATCTCTTTCGATCATCGACTCTATAAACAGGACATCCGAGGGTCGATCGCCCACGCTAGGATGCTGGCCAAACAAGGTATCCTGACCGATCAGGAGTTTGCTCAGATCCAAGCTGAGTTGATCCGTATCGAGGGCTTGCTCGATCGCAACGAACTGGAGTTTCGGATCGAACTCGAAGATATCCACATGCACATCGAGCAGGCGCTGATCGATGCCCTTGGCGATGTTGGACGCAAACTGCACACCGCGCGCTCACGCAACGACCAGATCGCAACCGATCTGCGGCTTTGGGTTCGTGATGGACTCGATGCGGTCGACAAATTGCTCGGTGATTTGCAGCGTGCGTTCCTGGCTCGCTGCCAGCAGGACCAAGGTGTGATCGTGCCGGCCTACACCCACATGCAGCGAGCCCAACCGGTCTTGGCTGCCCATTACTGGCTAGCCTATATTGAAAAGCTCAATCGGGATCGCTCGAGGGTTGCCGACTCCAGGCGACGCGTGAACATCTGTCCATTGGGTGGCGCCGCGGTGGCTGGGACCAGCATGCCGATCGACCGACACATGACGGCCGAGCTTCTGGGATTCGAAGCAGTCGCGGCCAATAGCATCGATATCAGCAGCGATCGTGACTTCGCCGTCGAATCGGTATTCGTGCTGAGCATGATCGCGACCCATCTGAGCGGCTGGGCCGAGGAGTGGATCCTATGGTCGACGACTGAGTTTGGGTTTATCAAACTGCCCCAAGCCTTCTGTACGGGTAGTTCGATCATGCCTCAAAAGGTCAACCCCGATACGCTCGAACTCACGCGAGGCAAATCCGCAAGGGTCATCGGCAATCTGCAGACAATGTTGGTTTTGCTCAAGGGCTTACCCCTTGCCTACAACCGAGATCTGCAAGAAGACAAGCCACCGCTGTTTGACGCTTTCGATACCGTGATCGCTTGCCTGGAACTTGCCATACCGATTGTACAAGGATCGGTGTTGCAGGCCGAGGCGATCTCCAAACGGCTCGATCAAGGCTACCTCGATGCAACGGCGCTGATGGAAGCGATCATGCTCCGGGGAGTACCTCAGCGAACTGCCCACCATAAGGTCGGTGCTCTTGTAGCCCTGGCCAAAGAGCAAAATAAGTCTCTGATCGAGTTGAGTGACGAAGATTTTAAGAAAGTCGACCCAAGCTTCGACGGAGAGATATTGCGAAAGAGTTTGGGGGTCCAAGGAGCCGTCGGGTCGTATCGATCCTATGGTTCGAGTGGCCCAGATTTTGTTGCCGATCAAATCGCTGCTTGGAAGAAGAAGCTCGAAGTCTAGGAGTGGAGCTGAAACATCTCTTGGCTTTCGAAAGCGGCTTGGATGTGCCTGAACTCAG
>JBJTAQ010000342.1:0-9890 GCA_046090945.1 Pirellula sp. | reverse complement strand
CATGCTTGATTGCATATCGCAAGTCGCCACGACGAAGGACAAGTTCCGGGGGTTGTCTCTGGGTGCACGCGCGTTCCAGATCGCTGATGGTGCCAAGAGCAACTACTTCCTACACACCTTTGGTCGCAGCGCTCGAACGACGGTTTGCGCCGATGAGGCAACGACCGATCCATCGTTATCCCAAGCCCTCCACTTGATCAACGGCGGAACAATTAGTGGCAAGATCAATCAGGGACAAATGATCCAGAATTGGAAGAAGGATGGGCTCACGCCCGATGCGATCATCGAGCGCATCTATGTGCGGTGTCTGTCGCGAAAGCCTACGGAAGCCGAAAAAGCTCGATTGATGCAACTGATCAGTGAGTCTGCGAATCCCGATCAGGGGTTGCATGATGTTTTCTGGGCTGTTCTCAACAGCCGTGAGTTTATTTTCAATCACTAATTGACACTAACCGATTACGATCTCCGATGCGCAACGATCGATCTGTGTACCTCTTTGCGTTAGCCCCCCTATTGATGGGGGCTTGTGTGAACGCTGTGTGGGCTCAGGAGCCTGCCAAGATCACCTACGATGATCACATCAAGCCGATATTCCGAGAGCACTGCTCATCGTGCCACAATAACAATGCCAAGAAGGGCGGATTGTCGCTTGAGACCTATCAAGCGACCATGTCCGGCGGTAGTAGTGGGGAAGTCCTTGCGGCTGGGGATTTGGATGCGTCTAGGCTCTACGCGCTAACGGCTCACAAAGAGCAACCGACGATGCCACCGATGCAGGACAAGATCGCTCAGGCCAAGATCGATTTGCTCAAGACATGGATCGAGCAGGGGATGCCTGAGAACAGCGGCTCGGCGATTCGCAAGCCTATGGCCAATGCAGCTGCGATCAGCGTGGCGGCTGCGGGGCGTCCAGAGGGTCCCCCCCCGATGCCTGCTTCGGTTCTCAAGCAAACACCTCTGTACACCGCCAAAGCCTCTTCGATCTCGGCCCTGGGCGCTGCCCCTTGGTCTCCCCTGATTGCCGTAGGCGGTCAGAGACAGGTTTCCCTGTACCACTCGGTGACTGGGCAGCTGATGGGCATCTTGCCGTTTCCGGAGGGTGAGCCTCAGTCGATCACCTTTTCGCGCGATGGCAAGTTGATTCTCATTGGTGGTGGTCGTCACAGCGTCGACGGCTTTGCCGTGTTGTGCGATATTGCGACCGGGAACCGGATCGCCAAGGTCGGCGATGAGCTCGACATTGTCATGGCTGCGGATATCAGTGACGACAATCGTCTGATTGCACTAGCCGGCCCACAGAAGATGGTTCGAGTGTATGACACGCTTACCGGCGAACGGAAATGGGAGCAAAAGAAGCATACCGATTGGATCTATGCGGTTCGGTTCAGTCCGGATGGATTGCTCCTAGCCACAGCCGACCGTGCTGCCGGCTTGGTGATCTGGGAATCGGCAACTGGCAAGATGTATGCGGATTTGCAGGGTCACAAGAATGAGATCCGCTCGTTGGCTTGGAGGCCGGATTCAGGGGCTGTCGTGAGCGCGTCGCTCGATGGAACGCTCAAGATGTGGGACATGAATGAGAGCAAGTTGCTCAAGTCGTGGGATGCTCATCCGGGTGGAGCTGCGGCGATTGCGATTGCCAACGACGGCGTGATGGTCTCGACTGGCAAGGATCGCAAGGTCAAGGTTTGGGATGCGGCAGGCAATGCGGCTGGGGAAATGCCCGCCTTGGAGGAAGCTGGCCAGGAGGTCGCCGTCACGGTCGACTCGCAGCATGTCGTCGCGGGCGATTGGTTGGGAAATGTTCGAGTGTGGCTCAGGGCCGATCCCAAGGATGAGAAGCGGCTTGCTGCAAATCCAGTCACCCTTGAAATGTCGATTGCGGCGAACAAAGAGCGCCATGCACAATTGGCTGCAGCTGCCCAAGCTGCTGTAGCCGAATTGACTCAGCAAGCCGCTCAGACAGCGGCAGTTCAAAAAGCCAATACCGACCACCAGAACTTGATCGCTACCTATGTCGCCCAAATCACCGAGACAACCAACGTTTCGAATCAACTCAAAGCGACCGTCGATATGTACGCGACGCAAATACCAGCCAAGCAGGCTGAGGTGACCAAGACGGCCGAAGCGATCGCAGCAAAGACCGCTCAGGTCAATCAAGCGACCGTCGAAAAGAAGCAGTCGGACGACGCACTGGCTGCATTGCAAAAACAGAAGGAGGGGCAAGTCCCCGACCCGGCTGCTTTGGATAACCAAATTGCGGAGGCCACAAAGGTCGTCGAGGCTAAAGCTGCCACATTGACTCAATTCACCAATGAGCTCAATGCTCTGAACGCTCAGAAGGCTCAGTTCGACAAAGAGGTTGCCGATCTGACGGCCGCCAATGCCGCTAAGAGCAAGGAGTACGCCGATGCGATGAATAAGCTTGCGGAGCTGAACAAAACCAAGGCTGCGGCCGACAAACGGATGGAAGAGTTGGTAGCCGAACTCAAGGCAGTCACCGAAAAGCAAGCGGCGGCTCAGGCCAAAGCCGATGGAGCCAACGGGGCCGTCAATGGACTAGCCGCCCAGATCGCTGCACAGGAACAGGAACTCGTTCGTTTCAATGGACTGGCTAACGAATATGCCACCAAGAAGACCGCTTTAGAGCAGGCTATAGCCCAAGTCAACACCGAGGCTCAGCCAATCCAAAACAATCTAGCTGCCGTGAAGACCAAGATGGATCAAACTCAAGCGGCGATCGCTCAACTAGAGAAACAATTGGCCGAGTTGCAAGCGATGATGGCTGCGACTCAAGAGGCTAGGAATAATCTTGCCAAGGAGATGGCACCGCACCAACAAGCCCTCGATGCGGTGATGGCCAAACTGCAACAAGTACAAGGTGAACTCAGCGGCGTTGCTGCCCAGCAGAAACTTTTCGAAGAGTCCTACAAAAAGTAGTCGCTACTTTTTGGCCATGCGAGTGGTTTGAATGATGTACAGTTTCGGATCATCGACGATCCAGTCGGTGGTCCAATCTCGACCGTTGTCGCCGTTGACCACATTGTAGAAGAACGAACGGAGTTCTTCGCAGCGATAACCGTAAGGCATCGATGTTGCGATGTAGTCCTCGCGACGTAGTTCCTCGACTCCGGGACGAGCGAAGTAGTGCACTAGACCGTCAGGAGTGAACGACAACCCGAGAGTCCACCAACCGGTCACTGGAATCTCTGGTCCGAGGAAGTCTCCGCCATTGCGATCGGCACGAACTCGGAAGTAAGCATAGGGTACATTCTTGCCGTCGACTTGCTTTGTTCCTCGGAGGATAAACAATCCCGGCCAGTACACCTCGTCTTTTTGCGACTTGCTCGAAAAGAGGAACTTGGTTTTGTTTTCCATCACCGTTGTCTCGACCGCTGCGCGAAAGGCGAAGTGTGGGCCGTTGCGGTTTTCCCATTCGTCTAGGGGTGGAATGAAAACACGCGTGGTGACGTTCGGCGACTGAGAGACCTTGAGCGTCCCACCTAGGCGATACTGCACGTTGCAGATGAAATCGTCTTGGTGCATTTTGTGGCTAGGGCGATTGGGAATCCCGGTATACAGGGACTTCATCAGCATCGAGCCTTGGCTGCCGGGCAGACCTCCGGGAGGCGTTGGGACTCGTTTGACGATATCCGGATGGCCCCGTTTGGCCCCCTCGTACCAACGCCCGTTGGTCGATTTGCCCATCGGTTGACGCTGATTTTCGTCGATATCTTCGGTGCTTTTTGGGTTGTTTGGGATAAAATCCCACGTTTCATCTTCGAAGTCGTCGCCGACTTGGTTCAGTTGTACGCCCGTACCCGGGACCACGATATCGCTACGGGATTGGCAATAGGCCGGTAGCATGCTCGATGCTAGGAGGCTCAGGACCGCAAAACATTGGGTCGGCAGATTGATGGATCGCATGGTATCCTACCTTGGAAAACTAGGGGATCGATACAATCGGTATCGGAGCGTCGGTTGGGAAAAGCCGAAGTTTTCGGATCCACTCTAAAAAATTACCTAGAGCCCCTAAATTGCTGGGGATCTGCAGCCTGGGGTTCTGTTGCCAAACCCACTAGGTTTCGTGGATTTTCGAGAGAGACTCGGCGAAATCGTCCTCGCTGGCTATACTACGGGGCCTGTGGCTTTGACTTTTCTCCGACGAGTTTCCATGTCGTTTCCAGAGCAATCCGAAGCAGAACCGAATTCCGAGTCGTCCTATACCCCTCCGGTAGTTCCGGGGGATGGGAATGCGGCCGGTCCGATGCTCGGGCGTTTCGGCGACTTGGTCAAATTCTCCGCAGTTTTTATGGTCATGCTGTTGGCCATGTGGTTTGTTTCTAAGAAGCTCAAGGGGGTGACGTGGGAGCAGGTCAAACAGGGGTTTGATAGTCTTCCGACGATCCATATTGTCGCCGCCTTGGGGCTTACGGCCATCAACTATCTGATTCTGACCGGATACGATTGGATCGCTATACGATTCATGAGAAAACGGTTGTCGTTTCCCAGGATGATGTCTGGGGCGATTGTCGGCTACGCCTCGGGGAACGTGCTTGGGTGGCTTTTCGGCGGCAATGCAGCGAGGTACCGGATGTACTCAAAATGGGGATTCAGCACCCTGGAGATCATCGGCTTGGTATCGATCCTCTCGGTCACCTTCTGGCTTGGACTATTCCTGCTTGCAGGGATCGCTTTTATTGCACTTCCGATCCGACTCCCTCCAGACGTTGAGGAGCATTTCAAAATCGAGTCGAAGCTTTTCGGAAATATCGAACTCAGTCATCAGATTTTCGGATATATCTTTTTGGGATGCGTGCTTGCTTATTTGGTCGCATGTATGGTGTTCCGAAAGCCGATCCAAGTCAAAGGAATGAAGATTGCGTTGCCTCCCTTTAAACTTTCGGCGATGCAGTTGGTTGTATCTGCTCTGGATTTCTTGCTCGCAACAGCCACCCTTTATGTGCTGTTGCCGCCGGACATAGTAGGCCCTGATAAAATCAACTTCTCAACCGTGCTGATTGCATACCTGACAGCACAGATTGCAGCCGTTTTAACCCACGTTCCGGGGGCTTATGGGATCCTTGAAGGTATCCTGTTTGCATTTTTGGAGGGCCCAACCGAAGACCGCAAGGGCTCTATACTTTGCGCGGTGATCATGTTTCGGATCATCTACTACTTGCTCCCATTTTGCTTGGCAGGAGTCTTGTTTGTGATCAACGAATACATGCCTAGTCTCAAGCGCTCGGATGTCGCCGATGGGATCTGAGTCATCGCTCGAGTCTGACTCGATGACTTGGCAAGAGTCTCTCAGGCGAGCCGTTCGGTCGCTCGATGAACTCTTGGATTTGTTGCAACTGACTCGCGAGCAGCTTCCTGATTTGGATTGGTCATCGGACTTCTCACTGTTGGTGCCGCATGAGTATGTTCGGCGTATGGAGGTCTTGAACCCATCGGATCCGCTGTTGTTGCAAGTCCTTCCGTTGGCTATCGAGAAGCAATCCGTTGAGGGTTTTGGGACGGATCCAGTCGGGGATAGTCTCTCATCGCGTTTGCCTGGGGTATTGCATAAGTACCAAAATCGTGCTTTGCTCGTCGCGACCGGCCTGTGCGCCGTTCATTGCCGATACTGCTTTCGTCGTCATTATCCGTACGAGGACTCACCGACGAGTCTCCAGCAATGGCGAGAGTCCCTGGAATACATCCAGGACAATCCGCAGATCGACGAAGTGATCTTGTCTGGTGGGGATCCTTTGTCGCTTGGAAATGCCAAACTCTTTGGGCTCATCAGCGAAATCGCCAGCATTGAACATATATCGAGGATTCGGATTCACACGCGTTTTCCAGTGATGATCCCAAATCGTATCGACTCGGATTTTCTTCTGCGGCTCGATGCGCTGACGGAGTCTGAAAATCTCAAATCGCTTTGGATGGTTCTGCATATCAATCATGCTCAAGAGATCGATCGAGCTCTCATCCAGGCTTGCTCGAAACTGCGACGCTCTGGGGCGATTGTACTGAATCAAGCAGTCCTGCTGCGAGGGATCAATGCTACGTTCGAATCCCAGCGGGATCTTTGCAAAGCGCTCAGCGACGCGGGCGTGATTCCCTATTACTTGCATCAACTCGACCAAGTCTCCGGGGCAGCCCATTTCGCATGCGACCAACGGCTCGGTGAGTCGATTGTCGCAAGACTTCGAAGTGAACTGTCCGGGTATGCAGTCCCGCGATTCGTCAAGGAGATCGCGGGTGAGTCTAGTAAAACGCTGATTCTTTAGCGAGAAGCGTTCGAAAGAGTGCCTCGATATCCGAGTGTGTATGTTTGCGGTTGCTCAGACGCCACGTTCGGAGTCAACGTGGATCGCGGGGGTGCCTTGGACACAACACCAGACAACGTTTCCATTCGAGCTTTCTGATCCTGGAAATTCATAATCGCCACCCGGACATCGACCGGCAGTGCCGATAGGCGAGTGTGATGCAATGAACCAGGTTTGTAGACGATCGTATGGAGCCAGTTGTCCGGAATCTGAGGTTCGTAAAGGTCCAGTTTGGCACCAATCTTGTGAAACGCTGTCGGAAAACTTCGCTGCTCGATGGTCTTTGAATAAAGTTTGACGCATCGTACAAGATTGGTCTGCTGCCGAACGTATTCGGCTGCCGCAGCGCTTGCCACCGCATCGTTTTCTTGATACACCGCGACCACAAAGGACTCTCTAGCGACGACCGACTCGCGTCGATTCGCGGAGGTCTCCAAGCCGGCAGCCTGAATAGTCACATCGATCAGATCAGCTCTCCAATTCTCTGGCACAGCCAATAGCAAACCAAGCTTTCGAGAGCCTTCGAGGGTTGTCTGGCTACTTGGCCGGATCTTGAAATAAACACCGCGCTGCCTATGGATCGTCCCGGATGCTACGGCAAGCTCCCTCGTGGGGCGTTGAAGGAATTGAATGCTCTGAGTTTGGTATTCCGATTGGTTCATCGCCCCTGAAATACTGCCCACTCCCGGATATCCACCAAAGCCTCGAATGTTTGCGTCACGGGATTGATCTTTCTCTTGGACGATCTGCACCGGACCGTCGATATCCGATTGCAGTTCGGTCCTCGGCCAATAGTCCACGACGATCACATCCTCACGCCTGCACACGGCTTGAACCATCACCTCGGTCACTATGTTCTCAGCCCCAGGTTGAAACAGAGTCGACACGTCAAGTTCCAGCGATACCAAGCGGGAATCCGGAACGCGAGAAAATGCATGATGCGCATGAAGTGATCGAACCGGTGCCGATGCATTGACATCAAAGGCCACCTGACCACAAACCTCTGTCACCAAGCCAACTCCAATCACAATAGCTAGCATTCGTGAGTTGCTCTTTAGAGCCCTGAGCAACAGATAACTAGTCATCATCAACAACATCATTCTCTTACCTCCTTGGATTTTTTGGGATCTGCAGCAATTGACGTTCCATCCTGGATATAAGATTCCTAAAGATGCTGGTTTTTGAAAAAAGAAGGTGGTTTATCAATAAACCATCCAGTTGATTGCTAGCCTTAGGCTGAAGGCTTTGGCAAATCTTTCAAAAAACAGCTCATGCGGTGTAATCCTAGAACTAGGTTTTTCAAAGGCAAGAGAAAAGGTTAGAATCCGTGCTCCGGGTATTTTTCTCAGCTTGTCTATTTTCACATGGTCTAACAACCCCTAGGTGTTTGCATGAGAGCTCAAGACGTATTGAAAGCCTCCCTCCGAACCACACAGATGGTCTACTCCAGCTACATTAGCGACTTGACCGACGCTGAACTCATGGTGCGCCCAGGACCAGGTTGTAACCACATCGCTTGGCAACTTGGTCATCTGATCAGTTCGAATACTAGCATCCTTAACTCGATCCTGCCTGGCTCGGCTCCTAGCCTCCCAGAAGGTTTCGATGCGATGCATTCGAAGGCCTCGGCGGCTAGTGATGATCCAAAAGACTTTCTAACCAAAACACAATACGAAGAGCTCTTTGCCAATTTGGATACCGCAATACTATCCGCAATCGATCGACTCGGTGATGAGGACCTTGAAAAACCCAGCCCGGAATATTGGAGAGGTAAATTTCCAACCATCGGCTCTCTGGCCGTGATCTTGGTCTCCCACACGATGATGCACGTCGGGCAGTGGGTTCCGGTTCGACGCAAACTCCAAAAGCCAGTGTTGATTTAAGGTTTGTCTGGGAATCTTCCCAGCAAATTTTCCAAGGCTCCCTGGAGCGTTGGGAAACGAAATCGGTAGCCTCCGTCGAGCAACGCCGAGGGGACAGCATTCGCGCTTGCGAGTAAGAGCGAGTCGGCCATTTCGCCTAATGCGATTCGCAAGCCAATCGTGGGTGCAGTCAACCAGCAAGGTCGGTGCAAAACCCTCGCCAGAACTTTGCTGAAATCACGATTCGGCAGGCACTCGGGGGCCACCACGTTGAAGGGGCCTCGGCATTTTGGGTTCAAGGCTAAAAACAACAGGATACTCGCCGCATCATCGATGTGAACCCAAGGCCAGTACTGCGTGCCTGTGCCCATTGGGCCGCCCAAACCCATTCGGAATGGTAAAAGCATTTTGCTTAGTGCTCCGGCTCGCGGATGCAGTACCATTCCGAAGCGAGCCAGGGCGACTCTACCTAGATCGCCCTCGAACGCTCGTGCAGCGGCCTCCCACTCTCTAGCTACATCAGAAAGAAAGTCATCGCCGGTCACAGCAGCGTCGACTCGCGAGGATTCATCGAGAGACTCCTGGCGACGATCCCCGTAGATGCCAACCCCCGAAGCGCAGATGAAGGCTTTCGGCGGCTGATTTAATTTTCGAAGTCTATCGATGATTCTGTTGGTCGAATCAATTCGAGACCTACGAATGGCTTCCTTGTAGCTTTTGGTCCACCTTCGATCTGCGATCCCGACTCCACCTAGGTGAATCCATGCATCGAGGCCTTCGAATTGGTCGAACTGTTCCTCCGTGAAGCTTTTTACACCTCTTGGCCATCTTGCAGATTTAAGCGAACTATCCGAACGCACCAACCGAACGATGTCGATTCCAAGAACTCTTGCTAGTTCAATCGTTCGCCGGCCGACCAGTCCCGAGCTACCCGAGATTCCAATGACGACCTTCTTGCTGTTTGGGTCATGCCCAAGTTCGTGAAGTTGTTCTGCGAAACGAAGGTCGTCGGATGTGATGCGATGTCGGAAACGAAACATCGCCAAAAGCTTTCCTTGAACCCATCCCGATAGAACTTGACCCAACGGCCCCATCGGTAATCGGTATTCAATCTGATCGGTTAAGCGGGATCTCTTTTCTCCAATCGCCTCGAAGCGATGCTCGTGACGCCATTTGGAAAAGGGGCCTCGCTGCAGTTGGTCGACAAACAGTTCATTCGGACGGTACTGGGTATGTTCAGCAACCCAGACTTGTCCGATCGGCCCAATCTTGTTCCGCACCTGGACCACAGCGCCGACGGACAAAGAATCTTCACTGGAAAGGACCTCGGCTGGCTCCCATGGTGGAATGAGCCGATTGATCGCACCTGCTTGTTCGTGGTATTCAAAGAGACGTTCTACAGGATAGTCAAATTCGCTTGCGTTACGAAAGTGCATCGAAGGCAATTAGACTTCCGTCTCGGGTACAGGAGACAGGTCTGCCATATCTCGGAGTTTATCGAGTGCTCTTTTTTCGAGTTGACGAATTCTCTCTTTAGAAACTCCAAGTCGATCTGCTAGTTTTTGAAGCGTTTGGACGCTGCGGTGAGCGCCCAGAGAGAACCTGGCTCGAATGATCAGCTTCTCGCGTCGGTCGAGTTTATCGAGCATCGTACCGAGTCTACTGCGGAGCGCTTCCCAGCGAGACTCGCTCATCCCCGCAGACCGGTGTT
>JBJTAQ010000341.1:0-6736 GCA_046090945.1 Pirellula sp. | reverse complement strand
TGGGAATCCCGTGCTACGTTGGGAGGCCGATGAGCTATACTGGGCTTATGTGCAATTTCCCTGGCAAGGGACCGTCAATTGCAATCACAAGCGATCAACAACTCGATGCTCAAATGACTCAGAAAACAAAAACCATTCTGTACAACAGTTACTTAGCCCGGGAACCAATGAACATCACCTTGGTGTCTTTTTTGTGCTCGTTGTTTCTGACCGCAGTCTGCTGGGCTAAACCCCAAGACAACCCGGTAGACATCATGCTCGAAGATTTCGAACAGGAAACCTATGCCCCCTGGAAAGTCACCGGCGATGCGTTCGGCAATGGACCTGCCCACGGAAGTTTACCCGGTCAAATGCCAGTCGCTGGATTCAAAGGCAAAGGATTGGTGAACTCGTTTTTTCAGGGAGACAACTCCAAAGGATCGCTCGTGTCTCCAGTATTTCGAATCGAGCGCAAGTTCATCTCCTTCTTGATCGGGGGTGGCAAAAGCCAGCGGCTGGCACTGGAACTTGTGGTCGATGGACAAGTCGTCCAGCGAGCGACCGGACCAAACGACAAACCGGGTGGAAGCGAGGAACTATCTCAAGATTCATGGGATGTTTCCGAGTGGATGGGCAAGCAAGGAACCCTTCGTATCATCGATGATGCCGACGGTAGTTGGGGACACATCAATGTCGATCACATCGTGATGACGGATACCAAACCCAAAGGGTTGCTTGCCAATGTCGAGAAAAACCTGATCGCCAACTCTCGCTATCTACACATCCCTGTCAAAAATGGTGCTCCGAAACGCGTGGTGAGCTTGCTCGTGGATGGCACACCGATCGTCCAAAACGATATCGAACTATCCGACGGAAAACCCGATTGGTGGGCACCGATGGACGTTGGGGGCTATCGAGGAAAAACGCTGACGCTGCGGGTCGACAAACTGCATGAAGATTCGCTCGCACTCGAACAGATCGAAACCAGCGATACGCTCAAGGATGCCGATGCGATCTATAGCGAAGCGTTGCGAGGCCAATTCCATTTCTCACCTAAGCGTGGGTGGAACAACGATCCGAATGGATGCGTGTTCTACAACGGCGAATACCACCTCTTCTTTCAACACAATCCTTATGGATGGGGTTGGGGCAACATGCATTGGGGACATGCTGTCAGCAAGGATCTGGTGCATTGGGAGGAGCTAGGGGACGTCTTGCTCCCAGACTCCATGGGACCGATGTTCAGCGGAAGCGCCGTTGTTGACTGGAAGAATACAAGCGGCTTGGGGCAAGTAGGCCGTCCCCCCTTGGTATTGATCTACACCGCTGCGGGGAACCCCACCGTACAAGGGATCGCTTACAGCACTGACGGCAGAAACTTTACCAAGTACTCTGGAAACCCCGTACTGCCTGAAATCACCGGCGGCAATCGGGACCCAAAGGTCTTTTGGCATGAAGCTTCCAAGCAATGGGTGATGGTTTTGTACGTCGAGTACCAAGGGCGACACACCATCCACTTC
This sequence comes from Pirellula sp., assembly GCA_046090945.1. Taxonomy (GTDB): domain Bacteria; phylum Planctomycetota; class Planctomycetia; order Pirellulales; family Pirellulaceae; genus JBKCUI01. The sequence goes on along the minus strand of JBJTAQ010000341.1, from coordinate 5,237 downwards.
TTCAAGTCGTCCAATCTCAAAGAGTGGAAACTGGCAAGCATCAGCAAAGGGGATGCTCCCGGTTCTGGATACCTCTACGAATGTCCAGATTTTTTTGAATTGCCTATCGATGGAAATGGATCGCGTAGCAAGTGGGTATTGGCGGCCGCCAATAGCTCCTATGCTCTCGGGGACTTCGACGGTAAGAATTTTTTACCGGATGCGACCCGACTCACTGGGCATCGTGGCAAAGGATTCTATGCTCCTCAATCGTTCAGCGATGTTCCCGACGGGCGTCGGATCAGTATTGGCTGGTGGCAAACGGAGACCAAAGGGATGCCTTTCAATCAGAGCATGACTGTCCCACTGGAACTCCGACTAACTCAGACCGATGATGGCCCTCGGTTGACTTACACCCCCGTGAAGGAACTCGAAAAACTTCGAGTTCAAACCCACCGCTTCGGGGAAATGGCACTCAAGCCTCAAGACAAGAACCCACTTGAGTCGATCCATTCGGAGCTTGTTGAGGTTCGCGTTGAATTTGAACCTGGAGATGCGAAGCAAATCGTGATGAACATCCGGGATGTGATGGTGGAGTACGACGTAGCCAAGCAGGAGTTGATCGTCGCCGGTCATAGGGCAACGGCACCTTTGAGAGATGGCAAGCAGCGGTTGATCGTCTACTGCGACCGAACTGGAGTCGAGGTGTTTGCCAGCGATGGCTTGTGCTACGTTCCAATGCCTTACAACACCAAGCAGGAGAACAAGCAATTGTTCTTGGAGGTGCGAGAGGGCACGGCGAGGATCCTCTCCCTAGACGTGCACGAACTCCGCTCTGCATGGAAATCCACGACCGATTGACCTGGTTCGCATCTGCTGAGCCGTCCGCGCTAAGTTCGAAGATCGACGCTTCGGATTAGGGACTTTCTTCATCGATTACGGTGACCGGGGCGATACGCTCAAGGTCTTCTTTGATCTTCGCAGCCTCACCGACTACGACAATCACAAGTGCCTTGTTGTGAATCAGGGATTCTGCAGTCCGCTGGATATCGTTCGATGTCATTTGGGTGACCTCACTGAGAAACTGCTTTTGGTAATCCGACGGAAGACTCTGGATCTCGGCAAGCCAAAGATCCAAAATCGTCGACTGAGGTGTCTCTCTGTCGCCGGCGAAGGAACCGGTGATATAGGTTTGAGTGTCACCTAGTTCGACGGTGGTCGGAACGGTCGACTGCATGACCTGAATCACATCGAGGATGACTTGCAAGGTCTCCGCAGTGCTCACCGTTTTAGAAAAGGTACTGATCTGGAATTCACCTGCATGGCGACGGGTGCTCAAGCTTCCCCGGGCCCCATAGGTGAGACCTTTCTCGACGCGTATCGCTTTGTTGAGTCGGCTGTTGAAGGATCCACCGAGGATGTTGGACATCACGACCCCCTTACTGTAGTCCGGATCAGATCGGCCAATGCTGCGGTGGCCGACTCGGATTTGGCTTTGTTCGGAACCGGGACGATCGTACAGAATGATCTGAGTCGATTCGACTTGTGCGAACGGTGGCAGTGACGGTGGGGTTGGAGTTCCTTCGACTTTCCAATCTCCCAAATACTTTTCCGCTAATGCGAATCCGGTATCGGAGGAGATGTCGCCAGCAAGGTAGAGGGTGCAGTTCTCGGGACGCACATTGGATGCAACCCATTCTTTGAGATCGTCGATTTTGATCCCCCGTACATCGGCAACTTCGCCGGTGACGGTTCGAGCATAAGGGTGCTCGCCATAGATTCGACGTCGAAACTCGCGGTCGGCCAGATACTCAGGAGTTTTTGTCGAGACGGTCAATCCGACTAACTGTTGCGAGAGGAGCACCTTGAACTCATCCTTGGGGAAGATTGGATTGCGGCTCATGTCGGCCAGCAACTCCATCGATAGTTCCGCTTTATCTGCAAGCGAGGATCCTTGGATGGTTGCCGAGTCCATGGTCGCAGAACCGGTCATGGTGATGGCGTTGCTCTCGAGGGTTTCGGCCATCTGCTTGGCAGTGCGGTTGTCGGTTCCTTGTGCAAGCATGCTCATAGCCATATTGGCGACACCGGGTTTACGTTCGGTCACCGCTCCATTTCGGATTCCAAGAACGAGGCTCAGCAACGGAACCTCGCGATTGCTGATAACGGCGATTTGCAATCCGTTGGGCAGGGTCTTCTTTGCGACGGTCGGTTCGATGATCGAATCGATGGGGCCCGCGACGGGTGGTTTTTCGGGAAAATCCAAGGGCCGCATCGCATCTGCCTTGGGGCCCTTTCGGTCCACCACCACGTTTTCAGTAGGCTCTTTGGGTGCTGGCCCTTCTTCCTCATCGGCCTTTTTGCTACCACCGAACAAGGACTTGAGGACTCCGCCGCTGCTGGGCTCGATCCGGATATCGCGTCGGTTGTTGGGAACCAGATACTTCTTGGCGACGCGTTGCACGTCTTGGATCGTCACGGCATCAATTTCGCGAAGGCGTTGGTTGACGCGATCGGTATTACCATAGAGGACCGCACAAGTGCCGAGGCGCTCGGCCTTGCTGGCCACCGTCGTTGTGTTCATGACTTCTTGATATCGAAGTTGATTCTTCATCTTATCGAGTTCCGCTTGGCTGATCGGTTCGTTGACGATGCGTTCGATTTGCTCATCAATGGCCTTCATCAACATCGATTTATCGCCGACCAAGGGGAGCAGGATCCCCCCAGCACCAGCAATTCCACTGTCCTCAAATGCGAACGATCCACCGATGGCCAACTGAGCGATCTTGCGTTCCTTGACGATATCCACATAGATGCGGCTCGATTCTCCACCACCGAGCACCCCCATGAGGACTTCCAAGGCGACTTGGTCGGGGTGGTCTGAGCCGACGGTGTAGTACGCGCAACCCAAGAGCGGAAGCGGACCCTTGTCCTCGGCGATTTCGATCGGCAATTTAGGTTTGTCCATCGAGAACGGCTTAACTTCAGGACGAACCGGATCGGGACAACGAGGAATCCAACCGAAGTACTTGCGGGCCAACGCTTGGACTTGTTCGTGCTTGACCGCGCCGACGACTACCAAGGTCGCATTGTTCGGAACGTAATAAGTGTTCCAAAACGATGCTAGTTCCTCGACGGAGGATTTTCTCAGATGCGAAATCTGTCCCCCCGGTGTCCATGCATAGGGTCGATCGGCAAACATCGAGGCTAGAACCCGTTCCGGGGCACGTCCGTACGGGCGATTGTGTCCCATCCTGAGTTCCTCTTCGACAACCTTACGCTCGGTGTAAAAGCCTTTGTCGTCGATCTTGAGAAAGCCCATCCGTTCTGCTTCAAGCCACAGGACCAATTCGAGTTGATTGCTCGGTACTTGGTTGACGTAAACGGTTTGATCAAATGCCGTATATGCGTTGCACTCCCCTCCTACTTTGCGGATATTGTCAAAGTGACCTGTTTCGTTGAGCCGATCGGTGCCTCGAAACATCATGTGCTCGAACATGTGCGCGAATCCTTGGCGATCGGGCTCCTCGTTCTTCGACCCGACGTGATACCAAACCTGAACCGCGACGATGGGGCAGGAAAAATCTTCGAGCGAAACGACCTTCAAGCCGTTATCCAAGACGATCTCTTGGTAGGCAAAGGCAGGCTGGGCGGGATTGTCGTCCTCGGCTCGGTTGGTCCCGAGCAAGCCCCAGCAACACAGCACAAACAGGATGAAAACGGTCGGCAGAAATGGGCATCGCATCGAGTGAACTCCGGAGATGAGCCGTGGGCTTATGAACCTACGGATTGCAGGAACATTGACTTCAACGCCTCGATTGTAACCCAAGAGCAGTGATCCCTGGAGTTGGTAATCGGAAATCCGCTCAGGCTTTCTTGCACCGCCAACTGCGAACATGACCGTCAAAATGAGCGGTGTAGAGGTCGACTTGGTTGGGATGAAGATCAAAGTCGAAGACCTCGCTGGGTGTCTCAAGCAAGTGGAAAAGCTCTTCTTGGCCATCTTTCCAAAATCCGATTCCTTTTGCAATGACACCCAGCATGACACCGCCTGTATGATATTGCACTCGCCACATGGTTGCATCTAACTCTTTGGCGATCGACTCCTGCTTGGGCAACTTGTCCCCGGTCTTCCAGTCAAAGGATAACGCGACAGCTCGGCGGTTGCCTGCGGGGGCATTGCTCGTCTTATGCAGACCACAGGTAGTCAATCGAGCCATGTCGGGACTGAACGCCATTTGGATGATGCCCCCGAATGGAGCAAGATCTCCAATCAAATTGTGAATCTCCATCCCGTCGAATTTGCGGATTAGTTTGCCATCAACTCCGCCCCAATGGTAGATATTCCCGATCACATCACCGCTGACCAAGTCATACGATCCTGGCACGAATGCTACACAGTAGGATATCTGCGGATGCCCTTGGCATGCGTAAACGAGTTTTCCATCGCGAGCTGCCCAAACTCTGAGAGCAGCATCGTTGCCGACTGTGGCAATACGCTCGCCGTCATGACTAACCGCCACGCCTCGCACCCATCCATGCTCGGTCTGGATTGTTTGTCGGGGATGGGGCGTCTGACTTGCCATCTCCCAGACGATCAGTCGGCCATCGTATCCACCGGAATAGAGTGTTGCTCCATCGGGTGAAAAGACCAGGCTGCGCACCCAATTCTCATGTCCAACCAATATCTTCTTCTCCCCGGAGGAGATTTCCCAACACGCAATCGTATGATCGATCGCACCGGCTGCGACATAACGACCTGTTGGATCGACCCGACAGCAAAGCAACTTGGAATGATGCTCCCAATCCGATACAGCCTGAGCCGACTTGGGATCAAATTCTGCAGGTGCAGCAGCTTGTGTCTGGCCGTTGAAAATAAATGTCATGCCAGAAGCTCCTCAATCGCATCGAAGGCGGGATCGGCCATCAGCACCTTGCGCCCCGAAAGTTCAAATTCACCTGCAGAATCGATACCGACGGCCCGCAAGTAGGTATGCAGCAGGTGCCGATGGTCGACCTGCCGATCGGTAACTTCTACTCCCTTTGCGTCGGTTTTACCAATCACTGCGCCATGTTGGATGCCGCAACCGGCAAGTGCGATAGACCAAGCGTTCGGATAGTGATCCCTTCCGTAACCGGCATTGATCTTGGGCGTTCTTCCGAACTCCGTGAGAACGACGACAAGAGTTTTTTCTAATAAGCCGCGTTGGGCCAAATCCGAGATAAAAAAAGCAAAGGGTCGGTCAAAATAGCGACTG
>JBJTAQ010000340.1:0-1539 GCA_046090945.1 Pirellula sp. | reverse complement strand
TCTTCTGCCAGTTGGATTTCCTTTCGGCCAAGCGATGCCAGTTCTTCGGCTTCCTTGCGCTTTCCAGCGGCCAGAAGATCGAATGCGCGAACTTTGAATGGTACCCGGGATGGATCGGTCGAGACCAATGTCTTGCTATCTGCAAGCTTACTCATAGAAACAAATTCCTAATCAAAAGGGTGAAACGAACTTAGGTTAAAACTTTCCAATACCGAGGTTGCTATCTAAATGGCCAGTGCGCCGTGCAGTAGCAACGAAAACCGGTGTGCCTTTGACGTCGGGTTCGAGAGGCAAGGTTATAAACTTTTCGATCGACCACCCGGAGTTGGAGAGCCAATCGGTGATTTGGGACTGGGAAAAACCCAACCAAGTATGCCCGAGTTCTTCTCGATACTCGGCGCGGTCATGGGAGAGCATGTCGAGCACAATCAGGCACCCATTGGATTTCGAGGCCCGGGCTGCTTCGAGAAACACTCGCTCCGGTTCCGACAGATAAGGAAGAACCAAGCCCATGATCGCAAGGTCCAGCGATTCGTCTTCGATGGGTAACGTCGTCAATTCGCCTTTACGAATCTCAACGTTCGGGTGATCTTTCAGCCGCTTGCGAGCCGACTGAATCATTGCTGTCGAGGCGTCGACGGAAATGACTTGGCGGACCCATGGAGCAAGCGTCTGGCTGATCGCTCCAGTCCCGCAGCCGAGGTCTCCGACGATGCAGTTTCGATCCAATGCTGCAGCGATTGCCCAAGCATCCAGTCGGTTCCCGAACAACTCGGTTCTCAATCGGTCCCAGCGGCTTGCTGCACTGGAAAAAAAACTTTGGGTCCTGCTCCGACGGCTTTCTAAAACCTGTTCGAGCCTAGCATCATCTTGGGCGGTAGTCGACTCCGGTAAGCAGTGGTGTTTGGCGACGTTCCAAAGTTTTCGTTGGTGGTTGGGCATATCCGACGAATTCATTCGGTAGCAATTGCTCGTTCCGTCCCTCCTTGCTGAGGCCCAACCGTCATCAGCCAGGACTTTCAAGTGCCTCGAGACGGTGCTTTGCGGTAGTTTCAGGACGTTGCAAAGTTCAGCCACCGACAATTCCGATCTTTCCAGAACACGCAGGATCCGACTTCGGGTGGGGTCCGACAAGCTCTGCATCCAAACGATCATCGAAGTGGTCGGATTCATCAAAAGCTCGAAAAAACGCACCCGTCTAAATATCCGTCTATCCGGATAGAAGGTTAACAATGCCCGGGTTTTTTTCAAGCTGGTATTTTAGGAAATCGGTTTGCGATTGCATTTTTGGGGCGAATAGCTACCATTTGCGCCCAAAGTGGCGATTTCAGGAAACGAAGGATATTGTCAAGAATCAGTAAGAAATAGAATGACAGTCACGAAAGAACGCAAATTGGAGATTGTGAAGGGATTCCAAAGAAGTGAAGGCGATAGTGGCTCTGCCGATGTTCAGATCGCTCTTCTGACCGAGAGAATCAACGGAATGACCGAGCACATGCGAGGTAGCACTCGAGATTATTCGAGCCGTCGAGGCCTGCT
>JBJTAQ010000339.1:0-7535 GCA_046090945.1 Pirellula sp. | reverse complement strand
GAAAGTCCGTTTTGCAAGTTGATTTCATGGGGCGAATGAATTGCAAACGACTCTCTAGATAACTGTTTCTTTCCACGACTCGATGCTCTAGCTCCCCTTCTCCTACGATGTCACTGCTCCAATGGTACGTCGATCCAATCTGATCCGCAGGCTCGCTGATGTCCACCTTTGTCTGTGGGTCAGCAATCAGCCAGGGCGACCAGGAAGTCCATGTCCTGAAATCGGAAACCAGTTCGAAAACTTTTGAAACAGGTGCATCGATTTCGATCGACCTGTCAACAGACCACTTCGCCATCTTCTGCATTCCTCCAATTCGACTTAAATAGCCTCGCTTGATTTGAAATTACTTCCGCTCCGGTTGGGAGCTCACAGATTCACTCGTCCATGCCCATCGATGGAGGTTCCTCGAGTCGGAGTACCGAGCAGCCGAGCCGGAGGAGCCCAAGACGACCACAAGGAACTCGGCGTCGTTGAACCTGCTAAGTGATACGAGGCATGCACCTGCCGCGTCGGTGGTTCCCGTTTTGATTCCAAAGTAGCCCTCGTGGTTGAGAAGTTGGTTCGAATTGCTCCAAGTCAATCGTCGCGTGTAGCCTTCTAGGCCTCGAACCGTGCAAATGTACCTTCGCGTCTGAACGATCTCCATAACGAGCGGGAATCCCATGAGCTGTTTTGCAAGTAGGATCAGGTCGCCACAAGAACTCTTGTGTTCCGGATGCGTGATGCCATGCGGATTGCGGAATGTGGAGGAGTTCATCCCCAATTCTTTGGCCTTTTTGTTCATCGCCTCCACGAAGAAAACAAGGGGATCGATGTTAGACTTGGGTGATTCGTACCGACTGCCGTACCACTCGGCAAGTGCTACCGCCGCATCGTTGCCAGAGGGGAGCATCAATGCGTAGATAGCATCTCGGAGGGATATCGACTCACCTGCTCGTACGGTCGATGAGGAACCTGGCGTCTGATCCGCGCGCTTTGAAAAAACGATCTGTTCGTCGAGGATTTTCGGATCCTTATGCACCTCTTCGGCCACCAGCAGGACCGTCATCATCTTGGTCGTGCTCGCGATATCCAAAGGTTCCACTTGCCGTTGTCCTGCGATCCATTTTCCAGTTTTTGCATCGGCGACGATCCAAGCCTTGCACGAAACAATCGGCGGTCCGGAAGGTAAGTCCGCTGGCTCAAGAGGCTTGAGTTCCTCAAGGGAGTCCCTGGGCTCTTTATCCAATTGGATATCCCCGAGCTTGGACCAAAACTCAGCATCGGCAATTCCGGAATCCTGAAGTCCGTTTTCGCGTCGAAATCGAACGACAGCCTGTTCGGTCATACCTCCAAAATCTCCGTCGACACTGAGATTCGGAGAAGGCGAGAGCTTGATATTCAGCGCTGATTGGAGCGCTTCGACCAAGGGTCCGTTGGCCCCAAGCTTGAGGACTTGCGGCTTGAGATCATCCTGAGGGATCGGGTGAAAGTATTCGTAAGCGGTCTGGGCGATCCGGCCGCACAAGATTTCGGCTGCGTTGGAGTCGCCCCAACTTTTATCCTGATTTTGGCTGGTCAAGCAGACCATAGCAATCCATCCGCTAGGGGTTTCAAAAAGCCCCGCATCCGTTCGGGATTCATTGACCGCACCTGTCTTATGGTATCCCTTGACTTCCTTCGGAAGAAACCGAAGAAGCTTGGTCTTGTCATCGCAACTGAGCAGATGCTTGAGCATCTTTTCCGATGCATCGGCGGAAACCAATCGGTGCTCATGGAGCCTCTCGAGTAGCATCAACATTTCCGCAGCGGTAGTGCTTCCCAGCCCATACTTTTGACTCCTTTCTACTGCAATCGATGTGTCTCTGCGAAATACCTTGGAGTGTATCTGAGTTTCTCTCGCACCCAACTCGGACATGGTCTTCACGACATTCGCTAGCCCCACGCGGTCGACGACCAGATTCGTTGCCGTATTATCCGAATAGGTGATCATCAAATGGGCAACCGTCTCAAGGGGCAGCGATGATCCGCTTTGAAAATGATCGGTCAATATCCCCGACCCAGGGACTTTGTCCTCGTCACGCAACGTCACCGTTGCTTGGTGATCGATTAGACCAGCTTCAATCTGCCGGTAATATTCGACTAGGACTGTGAATTTGATCAAACTGGCAGTTGGAACGACTTCGTTTTCGCGATGCAGATACGTCTCACCTGTTCCCAAGTGTTTAATCGCAACGCACACGCTCCCGGGATGCTCGCGGATCAATCCCTCGATGCGCTCGGATAAGCTCTGAGCTTGACTCGCACTGGTCGTGAATGATTCGAGTAATATCAAGAATACAACAACAAGGGCGGTTCGAACCATCTGCATGACTCCGAAATTACGGCGAGGGATTTCTTCGTAAGAAGTATGGGATTCCGATCACGATAAGAAGGATTCCGAAGATGCCTTCGATCGGTTGGCTAATCAAAATGCTAAGAATGAACCATAGATAAGCGAGGATGTACAGGACGGGAGTCCAGGGGTAAAAGGGCGTTCGAAAGGGCCGAGGCAAATCGGGTTGCTTGCGACGTAAGACAATCAAGGCCGCGATGGCTGCAACGTAAAAGAGGCTGGCGGCAAACACAATGCAGTCGGTCAGCAAATCGAAGATCGTCCGCTTGTTGAAGTAATCCGTATATCGAATCAGCATCGCGGACCCACATACCATCAGGCACGCCATCGCAGCCTGGAATAAGATCGCAACCATCGGAGTTCGGTACTGCGGATGCAGGGAGCCAAAAACCGACGGCAGTAGCCCATCGCGTCCCATCGCATACGTCACCCTCGGACTTGTCAAGAGATTGCTGTTGATAGTTCCGAGGGTGCTCAGTACCAGTCCTACGGACATCATCGTTCCTGCCCATTCCCCTAACGAACGCGTCAAAAGCAATTCGGCTACGTGCTCTCGATTCTCCTTGATCACCATCTCTGAAATAGGGATTACCAAATGGTATGCAAGCGTCGCTCCCATGTAGAGCAAGCCTAACAGACCAATACCGCCGAGCAAAGCAAGGGGTAGATTCCGACCCGGGTTCTTCACCTCCTCGGCGATCGGTACAACACCTTCCCAGCCATTGAAGGCCCACATGACAGCCAGCAGTACGGCCGCAAACTGAGAGCCTAGCGACAGTTGCTCAGGCGCCACGGTTTGGGATAGATACCCTAGATTGACCGTCGGCTTACCCATCACAGACAACACCCAAGGCAGCATGGCGATGATTAGAACCAATGAGCATTTCACGATCGTCGTTATGGCTTGGAATCTTGCACCCCAGAGAACCCCAAGTACGTTGAACCAAGCGATCACAAAAATCACGACGATCGCCAACGGGACGATCCCCAAAGCACCCGCTTCGATGCCGAGGATACGAAACAGTGAGGACACACATACCACAGCCAACGCTCCAGTCGATGCGGGTCGAGCAAATAGGAACTCTTGCCAACCGAAAAGGAAGGCAGGAAGTGGTCCATAAGCCTCCCGTAGATAGACGTACAGGCCACCTGAACTAGGGTGCATCGCGGATAGCTCGGCAAGACACAACCCACCCAGGAGGCACAATAAGGTACCGAAGCCCCAAACCGAAAAAATCAGGGGGAACGAGCCCGCTTCGGCCGCAATCCGGCCTGGTTTGACGAATATCCCTGCTCCAATCGTATTTCCAATCACGATCGCAATTGCCATCCATAGTCCTAAAACGCGAGGCAAGGTTGTTGTTTGAGGGGCTCTTGGGTCCACAACTAGATTGCTCTCTGAGGCGAATTGGACAAGCGGATTGGGGGGGAACAAGAGGGATGTTACCAGGAAAACACCTTGAAAGCTCGACAGGATCCCAGAATTTTCATCTGCCGTGAGGCTGGTCAACGTTGAAACCCCGTCGATTCCCCCTTATCCTTTAACCCGAGTCTCCGACACCTGGCGGTCGTCCGGAATTAGTACCAGGCTTACAGCATCTTTAGCATAAGGGTTACGAAACGATGAGGAAGGTTTTTAGGTCAACGCGAGTAGCTGTTTTGGCAGCGATTATCGGTGGGTTCGTTTCGTTCAGCCCAACCAGTGTGTTTGCCGACGATCTTTTGACGATCGGTAGCGATGCTCCTGCCTTGGACATCGAACACTGGGTCCAAAACGGCGAAGGGAAATACGGCAAGGTTACCAAGTTCGAGAAGGACAAGGTTTACGTGGTCGAGTTTTGGGCTACTTGGTGCGGTCCTTGCATCGCCAGTATGCCTCACATTGTAGAAACCCAAAAGAAGTATGCCGAGAAAGGTGTGCAAATCATCAGCATCAGCGATGAGCCGAAGGAAACCGTCGATAAGTTTCTGGATCGCGAAGTCCCCCAGTCAGAGAAAGAAATGACGTTCCGGGAACTCACCAAATCCTACTGCTTGACAACCGACCCGGACGGATCATCCAACGAAAGTTACATGCAAGCGGCTGGACAAGGCGGCATTCCATGTGCGTTTATCGTCGGCAAAGACGGCAAGATTGAATGGATCGGACATCCAATGACGATGGACGAACCCTTGGCATCGGTCGTTGAAGGCAAATGGGACCGTAAAGCCTTCGCCGAGCAATTCAAAGAGCAGCAGGAAATCGAAGCTCTGCAGATGAAGGTCCAACGGGAAGTTGGTAAGCATCTCAAGGATCGAGACTACAAGACGGCGATGGCTAAGTTTGATGAACTCACTGCGGGTGTCAAGAATCCCGAATTCAAGCTTCAGTTCACAATGATGAAACTCCGACTGCATCAGATTGCCAATAGCGATCAAGCCGAGATCAGCAAGACGCTAACAAGCGCTCTGGAATTGGCAAGCAAAGATCCGATGATGTCCAATCAAGTAGCTTGGACCATTTGGGAAATGACCGAAGATGGTCAAATCAAAAAGGATAAGCAGCTATTTGAGGCAGCACTCAAAGTGGCTCAGGCAGCCGCAGCGAAGCAGGAAGGTGCGACCAAAGCGGCAACGCTTGATACGGTCGCTCACCTACACTACGGTCTGGGGAATCTTGCCGAGGCAATCAAAGTCCAAGAGGAAGCTATCAAGCTTGGTGCAAACAATCCTGAGATCACCAACTTCCTGGAAGAATTGAAGGAAGAGCTCAAGAGCAAGAAGTAAGTTCTCGTTCAAACGGAAGAAATTTGAAGAACCGCGAAGACTGTCTAGGCTTCGCGGTTTTTTTGTGGATGATTCATCCAGTACCGAGAATGCTATCGAGCGTAAACGGTCGAAACTTGGTCGCTTTTCCGTCTGCATCATCATGCACAAGCATCACAGTGCGATCCAATCGATTTGCTTGGTTGCTATCGATTAACTGATTTGAATCGTTCGCGGACATTTGTCCTAGAACCCGCAATTCGATCTCTCGCATGGATCCTCGGGATAACCAGCGTGTAAGGGTCGCAACCGAATCGGCCCATAGGCAGCAATGCATGCGAACACCAGGCCCCTCCGAGAGCAACTTGGCAAGCACCGCATCTGATTTGCTCACTTCTTCACCTGAATTACCAAACGAGTAATCCTCCTCTCGCCGCAATTCGCGGAATCTACTTAGGTTCAAAACAACAATGACCATCGGTGGGTGTTCCACATTGGGCTCTGACAGTCGCTTTGCAAGTTCCCTATCGAGTTCCTGCATGACTTGTTCAACTTGTCGACCACCGAATATTTTGCATGTTGGCGACTCCTTTGCTTTGTCCAGCATACGTTGCACCGATGTGTCCTCGCTTCGACTGCCGTCGAGCAACCAGAAAGAGACACGGCTAGATCGCATCCAGCTGGCGACCAGCGAAGCAGCTAGATCCTCGTGGCCGCTGACAATCATTGCATTACGGCCGGGCGATGCGCTAAGCGAACGAATCACCGGCGGCTCTATCGAAACGCTATCGCCTAGAACCCAGGCTGTTGATGCCGTCTTCGGTATACCCGCCATTATCCCGGCGAGCGATCGATCATCCCAGCTGGCCAATTTGTGCCCCTCGAACACGATCCTTCGTCCGATCGAATTGGTCGTTGGGGAATGCGGCACAGGAACTGCTGGGACCGACGCGAGACGCTCAAGCTGCTCCTGCTTGGGCAGATAGGCGACCTGAAAATTTTGGTTGGCTTCGAGTCGCCCACCAGCGGTATTGTAAATCCCCTGCCCTGAATGCCTCAGTCTCTCAGCAGCCGTATTGTCTTCGTTGAGAATCAACATGGCATCGGCGCTATCGCATTGCAGAGCGATTCGAACAGCCATTTGAGCTAGTGTGGTGCGAGGCAAAGAGTAGGCACCCCCTAGCGTTTGAGACGCTAAAACCAAGTGCAACCCGAACGAACGGCCTTGGCGAACAATTCGGTCCATCAGCATCGAGGCCTGCTGGGAGATTTTGTCGTCTTCGACAAATAGCTCCTGGAATTCGTCGATCACGGTGAGGATCCGAGGTAACCGAATCTCTGGATGCTTGCGCTTCAAACTGGGCAAGTCCTGAACTCCCCATTGCCGGAAGGCTTCCCCGCGTGCACTTAAGATGCGATCCAGGTACTCGAGGGTACTTAATCCGAATTCCCGTCGGCTTTCAATCCCGATGATATCTGCGTGGGATAACTGCAACTCGGAATAGACTTGGAATTCGACCCCTTTTTTAAAATCCAACAAGACCAATCGCAATTCTTCTGGGGAATACTCGAGCGCCGCGCTGCTGATCATAGTATGGAGCAGAGAGGATTTACCCGAGCCTGTCTTGCCTGCGATCAAGACGTGCTGGGCGGTTCCTTCTCCAAGTAATAACGATTGAATTCGTCCTGAATCCGAAATTCCAATCGGTATGTCTAGTCCATCGGCGGAGCATTTGGCGTGGAGTTGATCGGCATCTGAGGCGATGGTTGAAAAAGGTACAATCCGTTTTCCGATATTGGCGGCAGCGACGAGTTGCTTTTCCATGATCGATGCTACCGTCGATTCATCCGGAGTCGACTCTAGCCGAATTGGATACTGTTGCAGTTCCGGTACGTTGAGGCTAAGTCGATAGTCGCCATTGCTGTTCTTAGCAATTTCTGCAATTTGCGCGAATTCTGAAAGCTTATCGGTGTCGGCAAAGGTGGGCCATTGAATCGAAGTCGACCAGTCTATCAACACACCAACCCCACAACGGCTTCCAGATGACAGTATCGAACATAACGATTGCCAAGAAGCGTCGTCCAACCCAAAAGGGAATCCTGACCATACGATCAGTCGGTAAGGAATCGCCATCGGACCCGCCTTCTGATTATATTCGTAAAGATTGCGAAATTGATTTCGAAGACTTTGTTGAATGACATCCTCGATGTGACGTGTCGTCAGCGCGAGCTGGTTTGCGATGTGGATCGGCTGGGTCCAAACGCGATGGTTCACCAATTCCGGATCGATATCTCCCAAATGCATGAGCCAACTGTACTTTTTTCCAAGTCCTTCTGGATCGATGACAGTCACCTGCAACATTCCGGCCGGGATCGCTGTGACGGCACGAAGAATGAGATTCCTCATCAGCGATTG
>JBJTAQ010000338.1:0-2630 GCA_046090945.1 Pirellula sp. | reverse complement strand
GACTTATCCAAATAGCCGATTTCCTGTTGCTTTCGATCCAACCTTCTTCTGTGCCTCCGCGCGAAATCCATCGTCGTTATGCGATTCAACTCGGTTTGCCTCACCTCGATCGGTTATCTCACTCCGGAAGTCGAAATCACCTCCGATTGGATCGAACAGCAACTCGTTCAGCAGTACGAACGATTGAAACTGCCCGTCGGGCGGCTCGAAGGTATGAGCGGCATCAAGCGGCGCAGGATTTGGAGCGATCGAGCTAGGCTCAGCGATTGCAGTGTCGCCAGTTGCCGGTTGGCTCTGGAAGCTGCGGGTTTGCAAGCTTGTGACATCGGTTGTCTGATCCATGCGAGTGTCTGTCGGGAGTTTCTCGAACCCGCGACCGCTTGTCGAGTCCATCATCTGCTGGGGATACCGCAGAAGTCCTGGGTCTACGATGTCAGTAACGCTTGTTTGGGAGTCCTCAACGGTGCCGTTCAAATCGCTCAATTGATCGAGGCGGGAGTCATACGAGCTGGCATTGTCGTCGGTACCGAGGATTCGCGAGGGTTGCTCAAGGCGACGGTAAAGCAACTTCAAAACGATATGCAATTGACTCGGCAATCGATCAAGCCCGCGTTCGCCTCGCTGACGATCGGCTCAGGATCTGCCGCTTGGTTGCTTGCCAACAGCGATTGGTACCGCGACAAAGTCGGCCACCGAGGTGCGGATATCCAAGCTGCTGTCGCGATAGCAAGAACCGAGCATCATGGGTTGTGCCAAAGCGATACCGATCAAGCTGGAGCAGCGATGTTGCCCACGATGAACACCGATTCGGAGATGTTATTAGAAGCGGGATTAAGCACAGGAAAAGAAGCCTTTTTGGAGTTGCTAAGTGAGCTTGATTGGTCACGATCGGACATTCAAAGAAGCGTATGCCATCAGGTCGGTGCTGCCCATCGGCGACGTATTTTAGAAACTCTCGAATTGCAACCCGAGAACGACTATGCAACCTTTGCCGATTGGGGCAACACAGGTTCGGTCGCACTACCGATCGCACTGGCTGAATCCATCGAGCAGGGATTCTGGTGCGACCAAACTCAGGGGGCTCTGTTAGGGATCGGCTCGGGAGTTAACTCCTTGATGATTGGATTGCAAGGAGGGCCGATCGCAGTAGCCCATCGGAGCGAACATGATAGTTACTTGTAGTACGAGGGATCTATGAAAGCGGCGTTTATTCGCAACACGGGTGGTCCAGAGTGTATTGAGGTTGGGGACATTCCACCACCGGTTGTCACCAACGACTCAGTTTTGGTCCGAGTCAATGCCGTCTCAGTCAATCCGATCGACACCTACATTCGCAACGGAGCCAATTATTGGCCGCTTCCTAGTCCCTACGTCATCGGATGCGATTTTGCTGGCGAGATTGTGGCAACAGGTGCCCACTGCCGCGATTGGAGAATTGGACAACGTGTTTGGGGATCCAACCAAGGACTGCTTGGCCGTCAAGGAACTTTCGCCGAATTCGCCGCCATCGATCCAGCTTGGTTGTACCCCTCGCCCGATTCTGTCAGCGATACAGATTTGGCAGCCGTCGCCTTGGTCGGCATCACTGCGCATTTAGGTTTATTGGATCGAGCTAGATTGCAACCCGGCGAGACGATTTTTGTACGCGGGGGTACTGGTGGTGTTGGTGCGATGGTTTTGCAGATGGCCAAGGCCATCGGTGCTCGAGTGGTTACCACCGCTGGTTCTGCTGAGAAAGCCCAGCGATGCGTGCAACTTGGTGCCGATCGAGTGATTCTTTATCACCAAGAGTCCACCGAGGAGGTATTAGCTAGCGAATTTCCTGATGGAGTGAACGTGTTTTGGGAGACCCTCAGGGAGCCGGATTTCGATTTTGCGGTTCGTACCCTATCGCCCAATGGCCGGATGGTGGTCATGGCGGGTCGCGATGCGAGGCCCGCATTTCCGGTCGGGCCATTTTATGTCAAAGGCTGCTCGCTTTACGGTTTTGCAATGTTTAAGACTTCGCCTGAGTCCCAGCGCCGAGCGGCCGAGGACATCAATCATTGGATGATCAGCGGCAAATTGCGTGCTCAAATCGATCGAATCATGGAATTGGACCAAGCCGAAGAGGCGCATCGATTGCAGGAATCCAATACAATAGGGAAGTCGGGGGTGTTGCAAGGGAAACTTGTGTTGAGGGTTAGGCATAGTTCCTAACTCCATCGATAGTCGTCCGGCCAGTTGCGTTGAATTTCGAGACGCCGGGCAGCTTGCGCTGTTCTGCTACGATGTCCGATCTTTTTTCAATGGGCTGGAAGTTGATCGAGTAAAGCAAGTCAAATCAGGGATGGCAAGCAGATGATTCAACAAGGATGGCGCCAGATTTTGGATTTACTCTTTCCCAGGGCTTGCATGCTCTGCCGACGCTTGGTCGTCGAAGCGCGATACCCTTCCTTGTGTGTTCATTGCCGAGATGAGTTATCACCGATCGAGTCGGGTTGTTTGCGGTGTGGAGCTCCCTTGCCTAGCCATGAACTCTTGGGTCGCGATGCTGGTGTCGGAACATGCCAGGGTGGGGATCCAGAGATTCACACCAAGAGGGGGCGGGTTGGTTGCGCAATATGCAGGTCCCAGCGTTGGGATTTTGG
>JBJTAQ010000337.1:0-2899 GCA_046090945.1 Pirellula sp. | reverse complement strand
GGCGGCAAATCGCCCGGGAGAACCTCCCGAAGGTGCCCGACTTCTGTTTGGACGGGCATCCACAACCTCTATTGCTGGAGTTCCGATGCGCTCATCACTTGGTGGCGACCCCACCCCGGAAGACTCGGTTCGAAAAGAACTCGCGTCCATCTTCGCCGCAGCCATCCTGAGGCTTCGCAAGCATCCCGACAGCCACCAGGGCCCGAGCACCGGGCATTCTGCGACATGCCTTGAGGTTCCTCCGAAAACCGGGCTCATTGGTCACCGTGGTTAGCGGTTCCTGAGACCCCCAAGAAGGAGAGACACATGGCGATGAACGTCGGGAAAGAGATTGCCGCGCTCCATCGAATGACCGTCAGGGAGCTTCGGCTGAAATACGCCGAGATCTTCAATGATGAGACTCGTACCGGAAACAAGGCGTGGTTGGTGAAACGCATCGCCTGGAGACTGCAGTCGCTGGCGGAAGGCGGCCTGTCGGAGCGTGCCCGGCAGCGGGCGGCCGAGCTGGCCAACGACGCCGACATCCGCATGTCGCCACCGAAGGCCAAACCCGCCTCGGCACCCAGCGAGCAGAACACCATCACCACATCGATCCGGCTTGGTGGCGATGAACGACTGCCCATGGCCGGCACCGTGGTCACACGAGATTACAAGGGCCAGAAGGTCCAGGTCCGGGTTCTGGGCAACGGCTTCGAATTCGAGGGGGAGGTCTACCGTTCCCTGAGTGCTGTCGCGAAGAAGATCACGGGGACGCATACAAACGGGTTTCTGTTCTTTCGCTTGCAGAAAGGAGGTGCGTGATGAACCGCACCAAGCCACAAACGACGTCTGTGCGGAGGTCCGCCATTCGCTGTGCGATCTACACTCGCAAGTCGACCGAGGATGGCCTGGAACAGGAATTCAATTCGCTCGATGCCCAGCGTGAGGCGGGCGAGAACTACATTCGCAGCCAGGTCCACGAAGGCTGGGAGATCGTTCCCGACCACTATGACGACGGCGGTTTCACCGGCGGCAACATGGACCGGCCGGCATTGCGGAGGCTGCTCGACGACATCGCCGCGGGCAAGATCGAATGTGTGGTCGTCTACAAAGTCGACCGTCTGAGCCGCTCGCTACTAGATTTCACACGAATTATGGAGGTATTCGACAAACAAAGTGTGTCGTTTGTATCGGTCACCCAGCAGTTTAATACGACCCACTCGATGGGCCGACTGACGCTGAACATCCTATTATCGTTTGCCCAATTCGAACGAGAGATCATCAGCGAGCGGATCCGGGACAAGATTGCCGCCCAGCGTCGAAAGGGGAAATGGTACGGTGGGATTCCGGTGCTTGGATACGATGTGGATCGCACGAGCCCTAGCGCCAAACTCGTCGTCAACGAGCAAGAGGCGATCCAGGTACGCAAGATCTTCTCGTTGTACTTGGAACTCGGGTCCCTTACGCCGGTGATCGAGGATCTGGAGTCTCGCGACTGGCGTACCAAGCTCTGGCGGACCAAGAAGGGACAACAGCGAGGTGGAAGATCCTTCGATAAAGGCGCACTGTACTCTTTGCTGACCAATCCGCTCTACGTTGGCTCGATCAAGCACAAATCCGAGCGCTTCGAAGGGGAACACCCCGCGATCATCGAAAAGGAGATTTTCGACCAGGTGCAACGGCAGCTCAATAAGAACGGTCGTGGGAAAGGCAATCGGCTTATCAATAAGTATGGCGCTTTGCTCAAAGGCTTGGTTTACTGCAAGGCCTGCGGCTATGCGATGGTCCACACCTTTACGAGTCGCCAATCCAAACGCTATCGATACTACACCTGCTGCAAGGCGATCAAGCAGGGTTGGAAAAGCTGCCCGACGAAGTCTGTACCCGCCGGGGAACTCGAGAACGTCGTCGTCGAGCAGATTCGCTGTATCGCCGAGGATCGTTCTTTGGTCGACGATGTCTATGTCCAGGCTTGCACCGAGCATCGATCGGAACTGGCACAACTCAAAGAGCAGTCCGAGCAACTTGAGCATCAGCTTGCTCGGGACCATTCCCAGATCACGCGATTGGCGACCAGACGCGATCCGACTAGCGCCACAACAAGTACCATTGCCGATTTGCATGAGAGGATCGCAAGCAACGAGCAGCTGCTCCGAGAGACTCGCGACAGGCAAGAAGAACTAGACTCCCAGCAAATCTCCCACCAGGAGGTCCTCGATGCTTTTCGGGACTTTGGAAAAATCTGGAACGTTCTTAGTGCATACGAACGGGCCAAGATCGTTTCTCTGCTTGTCGCCAGAGTCGAGTTCGACGTTTCCGATAGTACCGTTTCTATTTCATTCCATCCTTCGGCCATCAAATCACTGGCCGAGGGAGCAGCATAAGGTGTCTTATGATCACAGTCTCGAAAAAGGTTGTCCTTGGCCGTGGGCCAAAGACGAATCGCACGATCCGCACAGCCAGCGACGCGCCAGTGCCAGAACCCAAGGGGAGAGTCCCTAGAATCTCAAGGCTCATGGCTCTGGCGATCAAGCTCGAACGGATGCTTCGCGCCGGTGAGGTGCCCGACGTTACCGAACTTGCTCGAATCACCCATGTGACTCAGCCCCGGATGTCCCAAATTCTAAATCTGGCGATGTTGGCACCCGACATCCAAGAGGCGATTTTGTTCCTGCCAGACATCGCAAAAGGAAAACAACCGATCCACGAAAAGCTCCTACGCCCACTTTCGAGCATCGACGACTGGGAGCAGCAGCGGAAGCTCTGGAACCAGATCGTCTTGAAATCTGGGATTCTATAAATCTCGAAGCCGGCCGCCGCAAAAAACACCGATCGCCACCGAACCGCAGGAAACCGAAAAAACCCTGTATTGCGGAATTTTGTCTGCGACTGTGCCGGTACCGGCGCGGCATTTTTTCTA
>JBJTAQ010000336.1:0-4152 GCA_046090945.1 Pirellula sp. | reverse complement strand
GGAAGGCTGTCTGAGCCGTTGGAGCATTCGCTCTAGACCTATCGTCGAGCCACAAATCGGATAATGAACGCATCATCGAACTCGACTTGCTGAAGTGAATGTCGCATGTCGAGTTGCCTATTAAAAACGATCCCGATCTCTGTAGCGGCAGTGTTTCCCGCAGGTGTTAAACGCTCATGTCCGAACAAAATTCGATAGTCTCGATAGGTCATCACGTCGTTGGTGTCCCTCGGCATTTCGATGTCCCAAGTTCCGCCTCCGAGCAGGCCGCACAGGTAGATCCGTCGGCTGCTGCTCAGGGAATACCCGATTCGAGGCCTTGGAAAAACCAAATCCAATCGCCAATTTGAGCTACTGGGGTTATGCCAAGAGCATCCCATCACGGGGAGGATTTTAAAATCGTCCCGATTCAGGTAATCGACCCCTAAAACCCAGTCCCAAAGGTCGCTGCGATGCCAAGAGCCGACGGCATGACCCAAAGGTCGAACACCCTCGCGAGCACTATCTTCAAAGTCGCTGTAAACGCCGATACTCGATGCAAGGTCATAACTGAAACGATCCCCAATCGTACTGCGATTTTGGTATCCTAGGACAAAGTCCCATAACCTGGGAGGGAGAGGAACCGAATTCGGCCCTGAAAGCAGATGCAAACCTGTCCCAATAGTAATCCCTGAACCGTTCGACCTAGAGATATACGGGGTGTTTTCAAAGTCTAGCCAGCCGAACTGCTCGCCGTCTCCTGGCATGTAACTGGTGATGGACTCCTGGACACGATAAGCGCGATAGCGAGGTTCTGCGATGACTTGCTCGGTTAGCGGTTGTTCAACGGGTGCTCCATCGATACGTCGAAGCCGGCTCATCGATATCGAGCTTGGGAGTTCCAACTCGTATTCCTTAAGCCCTGGGTCTGGCGAATCGAAGGGAGAAGCGACTGGAAGATCGCTAGGTGCCGCAACCGAGTAGTGCTGCGAAAAGTCTTGGGCTGCGGCCGACAGCGCGAACACGCAACCGATTGCGATCCAAGCGATCGTCCGCTCAAATAAAATCGTGAAGGTTTGCATGGATCCCAGGCTCGGTGGTTGCTAGTACTCGATTTGGAGTCGATACAGGCTTCATCGACCGAGAGTCCATCAACGTTCAGCGGAAGTTCCACGGAGCGTTAATCTAGGGGCACTGCTAAATCTGGGGAGGTTAGCTTCGTTTGCGTCGGGCCAAGGAGAGAATCACCATCGAGCCGCCAAAGATAGCAATGCTTGTCGGTTCCGGGACCGCTGTCGAATTGAAACCTAGTACATCGAATGCCCGAAGGTCCAGGTTGGTAACGACTCCGAGTTCTCCAGGAGCGAAGGTCGGATCCATGATTCCTCGCCCAAGTCCATCCTTCCAATGACTTGCTTGCCTACCGTCGCCAAAGTTTTTGCCTAATGACCATGCGTTGTCGATGCATTGGTTGTTCCACCGTCGACTGAGAAATACTTGGTTCGATTATCTGCGGTCCAATCGATATCGGCGCCAGCAGTTTGGCTTGCACTTGAAAATCGTGTGAAGTCCAGAGGTGATACAACGTTGTATTGATCATCACTATAACCGGATCCACTATTTCCATTGGCATTGATATCCAATAGATCCACACCACTAAAGAACCCTAAGGCATGTCCGATTTCGTGGATAGCGATACCGATGAAATCGAAGGCACCCGAAGCGATTCCATTGGTTCGGTCGTAGTCGAATGTGAAGCCGGTGCTGAATTGGATTTGCGCATCGAGGGCTGAGTCGGTGGGAGAGAGTAACCCCAATGCTTTCGCATTGGCCCTTGCAATGAAGACCGTACTGTTATTCGCGTCCCCATCGTTGTCAACATAAGGAGTTGCGCTTAACGCACCATTTGGGTTGTTCGAGGTTCTATTGATGTAAACGCTAAATGTGGAGCCTGTTGGGAGATTGCTCGCAAAGAGGCCGTCATCCGAGGAAGTTGCATCGGCACTGACGGCTGCTCGATAAGCGGAATAGGGGCCACTGACGAATTCCAAATCTGCCCCGCCAAGAATAGAGCTTCCTAGGGCCGCCATACCGATTTCCAGATTGATCACGATGTCATCATTGAACTTGCTGGACCAGAAATCTGCAGCCGCCTGAAAACCATTTCTAGGTTGGGTGCCAACACCCGCCCCGCCTATATCGATCAAATTAAAGACCATTCCAGCTCGGCAATTCGGCGTGGCTTGAATGAGACTCCATAGTCCGACTACCAAGCCCATTGCGATTCTAGCGACCATGCTACCCTCCTTGGAAACAATGGAATCTTTAAGATAAAGAAAAGAACCAATGACAGAGTGTCATCCTGCCACTCCGCGTTAGATTGTATAAAGATAAGGTTGAGCTAGACTGCCGTGGGCGGGGATTTTCGATAGATTTTTTGGGTATTTCTACTTGGGTTGCCATGAATTTGAAAATCGATCGGATCATCGAGGGTGCGGATCGGATTTCTGAGAAGGTTGCCGAGGAATTGCCGGGCCATTCGGGGCTTGCAGGGGCCATCGAGGAGGTCAAGAAGGCAGCCCGGCAGGCCAAGAAGGTTACCTTCGCTGGACGACGTATTTTCTCGCTGAATCGACTCCCTGCGGCTTTTTTGGCGTTATCGTTGATCGGTTTTTTGCTGTGGGTGTATTGGAATTTCTTCATGGTTTCAGGCATCTCGGTAGCAGTTCCATCCCACAATTTCCGGGATGAGAATCTGAAGTACTTCCGCACACCGCTCATGCGTACTCGAAAGGTCGATAAGTCCTCAGAGGCAATTCAATTGGTTCGGACTGGCAGAGTGGATGTTGCATTTATCCAAGCGGGTGTACCTGGGACCGAGAACCTAACGATTCTGCAGACGCCCGTCGATGAGTATGTGATTTGGATGACTCGCGATCCTCGTCCGGTCGAGACTCCAATTGCCTCGGTTATGACCAACCTGGAGGACGAGGGGAGTCACAGTGTTGCAAAGGATTTCCTGCGCACCTGGAAGTTGCCATCATCGATTACCTTTCATCATGAATGGGACAAAATTGCTCCTGGTCGAGATTCAACACGTTCCAGTTACACTATCCCTGCGGATCTCGATGCAGTCTTTGTCGTGATTAATGTGACAGACCCGAATTACGTCGAGACGATCAAGAGGTTGGTGCAAGAGGGGTTCGAACTTCAGTCCCCTTATATCGGTGCCCAGGCAAGCCAATTGCGTTACGCAAAAGAGTTTCGCATGCCCAAAGGATACATCAGCCAAGATCCCATGATTCCATCGAAGGATGTCCTGACCTACACTGTCCCGAACATTCTGGTCGCCAAACGAGGTATCAGTGATTCGAAACTTGCAAGTCTTGCTAAGCTTTTCGATACTGAAACGCATGTAGTGCAAGCCAAGGAATACTCGATCGATACCACAGAGGCCAGTGAGGTCTTTCAAGGGCTTGACGCAATTCTAGGGATCCTGATCAACATCATCCTGGGGTTCATCGCCTTGCTAGGGCTGGAGATTTGGTCTTACCGAAAAAAGTTCCACGAATTGAACTCCTTGGTCAGTCTCTTGAGTATGTTGCAGAGCAATAAAGACATTCTCGGAGAGACTGACCGCGATCGCCGATCCGAAAACCTGCTTTATCTTTCGACCGTGAGCGATCTTCTGAGTTTGATCAGTTCGATCAACGGATACTACACTCAGGAAAACTCCTCGTTGTTGTTTAACAATCAAACCGAAGTTATCCACCAACGCTGTGATAATTTGAAGCTGAATATCCAGCTCAAGATCCTCCATGCCGGCATTCAGATCGAACCTCGCAAGAAACCGCTGGATGCAACTCCAACAACAGAGTTACTTGCGGAACAAACTCCTGAAATCAAAAGTCTCGATGCAAGGAGTCCAAGCCCTTAACGCAGGCCGATAGCAAAAGCGGTCGCATACGCCTTGCAATGGGAAATCGAAACTTGGACCTGCATGATCCCAAGCTCTTCTGCGATTTCCGAGGCTTTATTCCAGAGGACTACCGATGGAGCACCGCTGGCCAGATTGATCACCTCGACGTCGGTCCAGAGTATCCCTCTGGCCCAACCTGTACCGAGTACTTTTAGGACCGCTTCCTTGGCGGCCCATCGCCCTGCGTAATGCAG
>JBJTAQ010000335.1:0-2324 GCA_046090945.1 Pirellula sp. | reverse complement strand
GGATTTACAACCATGGAGGTGTTACCAACAGCCAGCCGAATTTGCGGCAAGTCCATTTTGGAATCGACAAAGCCCGCATCGAATCGGAGTTTACCGACCACGGACAACTCGCAGATGCAGTCTATGTTTTCTCGCTATGTGTACACGAGGGACAACTCTACGCATCGACTTGTCATGCCGGTGCCGAGCAAACAGGTAGGGTTTTTCGATGGGAAGGTGGCAATCGGTGGAAGGATCTGGGTAGCCCCGACCGAGCCAATGCGATCTCCGCATTGGCCGTCTACAACGGTAGTCTTTATGCAGCTTCCTCGAAGTACAGACTTGCGGGCTCGAGTTTATCAGAATCCCAAAACACGAACTTCGGCGGCAACATCTATCGGCTAGGTGCTGGAGATGTTTGGGAGTTTTGCGGAAATGTATCGCCGGAAACCGAAGCGATCTCAGCCTTGGTCGTTTTTCGAGGCAAACTCTATGCAAGCTCGCTCTACCGCCCCGCAGGCTTCTTTCAATACCAGGGTGGTCAGACATGGACCCCATGCAAGACCCCGGATGGTAAACGGACCGAAGCGCTGAGCGTTTGGAACGATGCGATTTATGCAACCTGCTACGACGAAGGTTCGGTGTTCCGATACGACGGTCAAGATTGGGCAAGCGTCGGAGCGATCCCAGAGGCGACGCAAACGTATGGTTTTGGCATTCATCAAGGTGAACTGTATGTGAGCGAATGGCCCAAGGCGCACGTATTTCGTTATCGAGGCGGGAACACTTGGGAGGATACCGGCAAGTTAGGTCAAGAACTTGAAGCCATGCCGTTGATGGTTTACAACGGCAAAATGTACGGTGGTACTCTGCCGCTTGCTGAGATCTACCGCTACGACGCGGACAATGATTGGACCAGGATCGCGAGCGTCGATCGCACTCCCGACGTCAAGTACCGGCGGGCTTGGTCGATGGCCATCTTCCAAGGCCGACTCTTTGTCGGAACCCTTCCGTCGGGCCGAGTCCTTTCGATCGAAGCCGGTAAGAATGTCACCTACGACCGTCCGCTCCAAAGTGGCTGGCATCATATCGCCGCGGTCCGCAGCGACTCGGTTTTGAAACTCTACGTCGATGGCAATCTGGTGGGTAAGTCCTCCGAGTTTGACTCGGAAGATTACGATCTGAGCATCGAAGGGGACTTGGACATCGGTTTCGGAGCTCAGGACTACTTTCGGGGCAGGATCTCGGATGTGCGGTTGTACCGAGGCGAACTGACCTTGGAACAGATCCGTCAGCAGGCCACCCCGAAGCGATAGGGGCAAAGGGCAAACCCCGATCCGGGCTTGGCCCCCATTAGAATCCTTGAATCTGCCAAGATTGCACGAAAATCTTGGGTAAACCGCCCTTGCCATCGCTAGCGGATTTGCGTCCAATTGGGATTGGTACTGTCTATCTAGTTTTACTCACCGAAGTCGAGTGCTCCCATGGGTTTAGAAAGTCTTTTTTCTCTTGAAAACCGCGTTGCGGTAGTCGTCGGAGGGACCGGAGCTTTAGGAGGCGCGATGGCGAGTGCTTTGGCATCGGCCGGGGCGAGTGTCGCGGTCCTCGGACGAAATGCCGAGCGGGGGATGGAGCGGGCCGAAGACATCCGTCGCGAGGGTGGCGAAGCCATCTTTGTGTCTGCCGACGCTCAAGATCGCGATTCCTTGACCAAAGCCCGCGATCACATCGAAAAATCGATGGGACATGTCGACATCTTGGTCAACGCTGCCGGGGGCAATCAGGCGGCGGCGACCCTGCAACCGGGAGACGACTTTTGCGAACTTTCGCTAGAAGCTTGGAAGGATGTTTTCGACCTGAACCTCATCGGTGGCACGGTCCTTCCGAGCCAAGTCTTCGGGGAGTCGATGCTGCTGAGAAACAGCGGCAGTATCATCAATATCGCTTCGATGTCCGGGATCATACCTCTTTCACGCGTGGTCGCTTACTCGGCCGCCAAAGCTGCCGTTATCAACTTCACCCAGTTCCTCGCCAGGGAATGGGCACCTAGAGGCGTGCGAGTCAATTGCATCAGCCCCGGCTTTTTCCCCGCCGACCAAAACAAAAACTTGCTCTACAACCCCGACGGAAGCCTTGCTCCTCGCGGCCAGCAGATCATCTCCCACACCCCCATCGCACGCTTCGGATACGCTCACGAACTCGCAGGACCAGTCGTATTCCTTGCATCCTCGAGCGCTTCGTCGTTCGTAACCGGGCACAATCTTGTCGTCGACGGCGGCTTTTCGGCCACCACCATCTGATTCACTACAACCTAAACAGACCATCAACCGGTCAACACTAACCAC
>JBJTAQ010000334.1:0-9711 GCA_046090945.1 Pirellula sp. | reverse complement strand
CGATGCGACGCCTCTGCGTTGGTGGATCGGTCCTTTATGTTTCCTGCTATTTGTCACCCTCGTCGCGGGGCCTTGGTGGATCCGCAACTGTGCCATCAGCGGTCGCTGGATGCCGATGGGATCGCAGGGTGCGGCGAGCCTGCGCGGAGGATATAGTGATGAAGCGCTCGCGGATTGGGGAAATTGGCATGCAGATGCTGAGATTGCGATGCAAGCCCAACTCGATACGGTGGTTGGATCGGAAAATTGGACTGCGGTCGAACGCGAATTGGCTTTGGCCGATTTAGCGACGCAGCAGACCTGGGATTGGATCAGCAGGCACCGTTACGATTTACCGAAGCTTGCAGTCATGCGATTGGTATCCCACTGGGGGCCGTGGCGGGCCGATCATATCGCCTGGAAGAGTTTGGCTCTGCTGGGGTTGTTTTGGATTTGGCGATCTAGCCGATCTCAAGGCCGGATGTTAGCTAGCATCTTTTTAGCCGATGCCCTGACCACTGCGATTTTGTATGAAACTGGGGGTCGATTTTTGATCCCCATGCATGGACTTTTATATGCTTTGGCAGGGGTCGGACTGGCAGGTTGTCTTGCGTTGGGCTTCGCAAATACTGTACATCCCCGGAATGGAAAGATCGGATCTCCCTGAGAACAGACAAGCGATGCGGCGCACGGCTAGGTGTCCGCGTCTGTTCGTTGGTGGCTGGACGAAGTTCGTCTTGCTTCTTGTTTTGGGGCTGGTTGAGTGCGATTCCAGAGTCTATGCCCAGGAATCCCACATTGGTAGATCGATGGCGCAGCGAGGGAATGTACAGCAATCGCCGGTACAGGTTCCCTCCGTAGGACGAGAGCCGGAAGTAGTGCGGCTACCGGCGCAGCCGGTGTTGCCAGAGACGCTCGAGAGGCTGAGCAAAGGGGACCTGAAGCGGGGCGAGAGTTGGCTTGAAGGTGTCGAGCAGTGGGTAGGTCCCAAGGGCATTTCACAGTCCGTGCAGACGTTGTTGCTTTTGACCCTGCTGAGTGCTGCTCCGGCAGCGATCTTGATGACGACATGCTATGTTCGCGTGGTGATTGTACTTGGAGTGCTCAAGCAGGCACTTGGGAATCAGCATTTGCCCCCGACTCAGGTGCTCAGTGGTATCTCCATATTCATCACATTGTTTGTGATGAGTCCAGTGTGGAAGCAAGTCTATGATGAATCGATCGTTCCTTACACATCCGAGTCGAGCACGATGAGTGCAGCCGCAGCATGGGAGAGAGGCGTCGCGCCGGTGCATCGATTTATGGCAAGGCAGATTGCCATGGCGGGGAATTATGACGATGTTCATTTGTTTTACAGCAGGTACGCTCCGAATACGACACCCCCAGAGAGTTTCGAAAGTGTCCCGCTGATCGTGCTGTTGCCAGCTTATATGCTAAGCGAACTCAAGACGGCATTCCTGATGGGGTTTCAGATTTATTTACCATTCCTAGTGTTGGATTTGGTGATTGCCACAGTGATCGCGTCGATGGGCATGTCGCAGTTATCGCCGGCGATGTTCTCGGTCCCTTTCAAGTTGCTGTTGTTTGTATTGGTCGATGGTTGGCGGCTTGTCGTACAGATGCTGCTTGATAGTTTCGGTACTCTGGGTGCTTCGCTTTAGGAACTTGTCAACCATGATAGCTCAGGATGCGGTGGACTTGGTGCGAGGTGCTTTGATTCAGACCCTCATGATCGCGGGTCCATTGTTGGTGATTGCTTTGGTTGTCGGTTTGCTACTGGGTATTTTGCAGACTGCGATGCAGATCCAGGATTCGACCGTAGCGATTGTGCCTCGACTGCTGTTGGTTGGTTTGGCTCTGTTGATCCTACTACCTTGGATGTTCGGCAAGTTGGTTGATTATTCCAGGGATCGGATTTTAGAGATACCAGCGGTGGTTTCGGGTAAGGGCTTGCCATGACTGGATTGGCGAGTCTCGGACTCGAGAGCGTCTTGTGGTGCTATATCTGTGTCGGGATGCGACTAGGGCCGATCCTCATGACCTTGCCTCCGTTTGCAAGTTTCGGGGTTTCCTGGTTCAACCGTGCGTTGTTGATTTCGATAGTTTGTTTGTCGGTAACCCCGATTCTGGGTTTTGATCATGCGATGGTGCCCCAGACAATCGGGGTTGGAATCGGTGTCCTGGCTAGCGAGCTTGCGTTTGGGGCCGCCATCGCCGTCTCGATCCACTTTTTTTTGGCGGCATTTCAAACCGTTGGGAGCATGCTTGCAGAAATGGTAGGGCTCAGCCTAGAAGGCGCTGAAGCCGAAACACCTACAGGCAATCATGTGCAGCGAATTTTGGTTTGGAGTGTAACATCGCTATTCGTACTATCAGGTAGCCATCGTTGGGCGTTGCAACTCGTGATGGATAGTTTCGATCAAATCGCCGTCGGCTCGCAGATCGATGTCGTAGAGCTGTTCTATCAGGTGCCCATGAGATTTGGGCACGCCCTCTCGATTGCTTTAAGGCTTTCGTTGCCTGCTGCGACGGTGCTATTTTTGATTGGGATCGCTAAGTTTTGGATTTTGCGAAGTTTGAAAGCATGGGACAACCTCGCTGTAGCAGCCCCCTTGGTTGCCTTGGGCTTGGTTTGGAGTATGCTCCTGTCGCTCAGTGCGATCGGTTGGTTGTATCAACATGAAATAGCAGCGTGGATGGATCAGACCCAGCGCTCGGTACTGGAATCCCAGCGGTGGAGTTCTTCGAACGATCTTCAGACTTTCGGAAAGCCGACCGTGGGTGCTGATGGCTGAGTCACTTGAGAGCAAAAAGCATCCGGCGACCCAGCTGAGGCGCCGCCGAGCCGACGAAGAAGGAGTATTTCCTCGCAGTCAAGAGTGGTCGGTCGCATGCACATGGCTGGTGGGAATCGCCATCCTGCAATGGGCGGGGAGTTATTCGTTCGGCGTTTTCTCTGGGCTCATCAAGCAAGGACTCAACTCCGTCGAATCGGAGACTTCGAGGGCCCAGGATTGGTACCGGAAGCTAGCCGAGTTGGCTTTTCAAGCCTCTTTCGGGATCCTCCCGTTGCTGGCTGGGACTTTTTGTGTCGGGTTGGCTGTCCACTTTGCACAAGCCGGATTCCGATTTCGGCTCGATCGGCTTGCTTGGGATTTTCAGAGGGTTCTGCCCCGATTCCGGGTTGGTGCCCGATCCGAGACTTCGGGAGTCTTGGTCGCCGGAGTTCTCAAGTTGTTTTTGGTTCTGGGGGTGGTTTTATGGGGGCTTTGGACGCATGCAGCCGAGGTGATTTCCTGGAGCGATTTGCCAATGGCTCAGGCCCTGCAATTGGTTTGGCGCTTGTTCCTGAGGCTCGGCTGGTCGTTGGGCTTGGGCTGGTTAGCATTAGCTGGGCTGGATTTTGGCTGGAATTGGTGGCTTTATGAAAGGATGCTCAGGATGACCGACACCGAGCTTCGCGAGGAACTCAAAGAAAGCCAAGGGGATCCGGGTCTCCGGGCACGTCGGCGCCGGGTGGTAGCCGGGGAATAGGTGGATCGAACGTCCTAGGGGCTCGGTTGGACTTGTGGCTATTTTTCAATGGATTTACACTTTTGGTTTATTCATTGTCAGAACTCATCCGGCCGGGTAGTTGCCCGGCCTCGAGGCTTCATGGCTACTTGGAAACACTGGTTATGGATCGCTTTCTGGACCTGCCTGTCGGTTGGCTTTTTTTCGGCTGGCCAAGGGGTGGCGCAGGATTCGGCAAGTGTTCCTCAGGCTGCTCCTGAAACGATCGCAAGTCCGCTTGAGAAAACGGTTAACGCCAAGAAGCCGGTTTCGTTTTGGGAGGAGTTCGTCAGCAATCCACTTTGGTTGATGATGGCTATGTTTTTGGTGTTTTACGTCGGCGTGTTGCTTCCATCGCAGCGTTCGACACGGCGTCAACAAAAAGAGCATGCTGAGCTGATTGCAAACCTTAAAAAGAACGATCGCGTCGTGACATCCTTTGGGGTCCACGGGGTGGTCGTAAGTACCCAGCCCGATACCGGGACCGTTACGATTCGCTTGGACGAAAGTTCCAACGCCAAAATGACCGTTAATCGCGACACAATACGCGTCGTCAAAAAGGACTAGGATAACCCTATGCTCGAAACGATTTTCTCTCCGATCATTGACTCTCTGAGCCTAACGGATGCTTTGCAGTCCCTTGGTACCCATGCGTTTGGGATTCTGGCTCAAACGCCGGCCACGGCGGATGAGGTTGCTCAAGTTGCTGAAAACAACTGGCAGGGAGTCAAGGACGTAGGGTTGTTCCTCTTAGCGGCGATCGTTCCGTTTGTCTTGGGCAAGTTTTTTTCAAATCGTTTGAAGATGCCTAACCATTCGATGGCTTTTAGTTGGATCTTGCTTTCGAGCATCGTTACGGGAATCGTCATTGCGACCGGGAAGTTGAAATTGGGCCCGGATATTCAAGGTGGTACGAACCTGATCTATCAAATCGATCAGACCACTGTTGGGAACAGTGGTCAACGGGTAGTTGCAAAGGACTTTATCGCTCCGATTCTCAATCGGATCAATCCCTCTGGTATGAACGAGTCGGTGGTGCGACCTGCCGGGGATGACAAGATAGAAATTATTATCGCAGATGTCGATCCATCAGAGATCCAGCAGATCAAACGAAATATTACCGAAGCTGGGATTCTGCAGTTTCGTATCGTGGCCAACCTCAACGACCACGAGGAATTGATCAAAGTCGCTAAGACGCAAGCTGAAAACCCAGATCCAGACGTGCGACTCAGTCGCGACGTCAAGCTTCCTAATCGGGCTTCAGGGGCTTTAGAGACAGTTGGAATTTGGCGAACTTTGGGCCGCACAGCAGAGCAGTCAGGCGCGGGTGAAGTTCAAGGGTATGTGCCTGGGGATACGATCCGAAACGCACGTACTGGTGAGATTCTCAACCCGGTCTTATCCGGACGGCCCAATGATTTCGAGAATTGGCTGGACAGTCAGAAGATCAGGGACGTTGACATTCTGCTGTCTCTGCAGAAGAACGGCGTTCCATACGTGGAAGTCAACGGTGCGGATCTTTCGCGAGCCGGCGTGGAGATCGGCAAAAATGGCGGCTATCAAGTGTCGTTCAAGATGACCACGGCCGGCGCTGAAAAGATGCTCAAGATGACCATCGCCAACCAACCGGATGTGAATACCGGCTTCAAGCGACGCATGGCGATTCTGCTTGATGGCAACGTGCTTTCGGCTCCAAGTCTCAACAGTCCAATTCGCCAAGAAGGGCAAATCGAAGGCAACTTCTCCAAGGGTGACGTCGAGTTCCTCGTGAACATTCTTAACTCTGGTTCGCTTCCCGGAGCGATCAGCAAACAACCTATCAGCGAGAACGTCGTCGGTGCGACGATGGGTGCCGATGCGATTTCCAAGGGCAAGTGGGCAAGTGGACTGGGTCTCTTGACAACCATTCTGTGCGTACTTGCTTACTACCGTTTTTCAGGGCTGATCGCAACCGTTGCGCTGCTTTTAAACTTGGCTATGATTCTTGCGAGCATGATGCTTTTTCGCCAACCACTGACCCTTGCTGGTCTTGCCGGATTGGTGCTGTCGGTAGGGATGAGTGTCGACGCAAACGTTCTGGTATTCGAGCGAATTCGGGAAGAGCGTCAGAAGAACGCTACACCGCGGATGGCCATCCGAAATGGGTTTGATCGAGCTTGGACGACCATCTTCGACTCGAACTTGACAACCCTCATCAGCGCAGCGGTCCTTTACTACGTGGGGACCGAGCAGGTCAAGGGTTTTGCGATCACTTTGATCATCGGTCTAGCGATCAGCATGTTCACTGCGGTTTTCTTTGCCCATACGCTGTTTGAAATCGCTGAACGCTGGGGGTTTGCTAAGTTGGGGATGTCCGATTGGGTCAACTCGACCAAGCGTTCTTTTTTCGGTCCAGGGGATATCAACTTCTTGGGTTACCGTAACATCGCCTACGCGATCTCTGCCGCATTGATTGGTATCGGATTGATTGCAACAATTTTGCGGGGACGAGAGTTCCTCGATATCGATTTCAATGGAGGAACCTCGGTGGTCTTTTCGTTGGACAAGTCGATGGAGCCAGACAAGGTCAGAGAGATCGCCCAAAAGGCCTTTGACCTCGATGACAAAGGGTTGCCTATCCAGACAACCTTGACCAACGTCGAAATGCGCGAATTCAAAAAGAACTCAGTCTACAAGTTGGACGTCTCTCTGAAGGATGAAGCTCAGGTCCGCGATCGACTGCTTCGAGGGTTTGGTGGAGAGAATGGGGCCAAATTGGTCACCTACGATATGCAGTCGGAAATCGAGGGCAAGAGTCAGTCGAGCCTTGACTCGCGCAAGCGAACCTACATGGTAGCCTATCAAGACCCGGCGGCACCCGGGGCCCCTGCCCCTGCCACAGATTCGGTGAATGCACCGGCTGCAAATGCATCGCAAGAACAAGCTCCATCGGGTGCAGTGGTAACCGAGCCAGCGACAAAACCGAGTTTAGCACCAGAGGTAACAACTTCGACCAAATTGAAGTTCCTCGATACACTCGGTTCGTCTCCTGCTCGACTGAATGCTTCTCAAATCATCGAAACCTTGGTTGCAGCAGCCCAAGGTGCCGGGCGCAACCTCGTCGATTCGCAGATCGAGCTTGAACCTGCCACGAATGCGAGTTGGACTCGAACCTCGGATGTTGGTTTCTCCGAGTGGAATGTCAAGCTGCCTTTTGATCAAGCTACAACGGCGAACATCCTAGATCGGATGCGAACTGCGATACAGACTAAACCAGTGTTTCAATCGTTCAGCAAGATCGAGGGCCGTGTTGCGGGCGAGATGCAGCAAAAAGCGATCCTCGGATTGCTCTTGAGCTTGCTCTTCATCACGATCTACATTTGGTTTCGATTTAGCAATGTATCCTACGGCGTTGCGGCTGTCATTGCGCTGCTGCACGACGTGCTTATTACAATCGGTATATTGGCGATTAGCCACTGGCTTTTCCGGCCGCTCGGATTCTTGTTAATCGATGATTTCAAAATTTCGCTGACGATCGTGGCTGCGATTCTGACGATCATCGGTTACTCTCTGAACGATACGATCGTCGTCTTCGACCGGATCCGCGAGGTGAAGGGCAAGAGCCCAAATTTGACAGAGAAGATGATCAACACGTCGGTGACTCAGACCCTGAGTCGTACATTGCTGACGTCCTCAACAACGATCATCGCCATTCTCCTGATGTACATCTGGGGGGGCGAAGGGATCCACGGATTTGCCTTCTGCCTGCTGGTCGGTATCGTTGTCGGTACCTTCAGCTCCATCTTCGTGGCCTCTCCGATCTTGCTGTGGCTTGCTAAACGCGAGCAAGCCGCTCGTGCCGCTTCGAAAGTTACTTCATAATGCACGCATACCGCACGCATTCTTGTGGGCAATTGCGGTCGAACCATGTCGGAGCGACCGTGAAGTTATCTGGATGGGTATTTCGCAAACGGGATCACGGGAACCTGCTTTTCGTAGACTTGAGAGACCACTATGGGATCACCCAGGTCGTCGTGGACCGCGACAGCGATGCCTTTAAGCTCATCGAAGGGGTTCGCCTTGAATCGGTCATTTGCATCGAGGGGCTCGTTCACGGTCGCGGTCCGGATCGAGTTAATCCTGAATTGCCTACTGGCGAGATCGAGGTCAAGGCATCGAGTGTAGTGCTTCTGTCCGAGGCGGCCGAGGTGCCCTTCCCTATTTTCGGTAGCACCGAGTACCCAGAAGAGATCCGATTGAGGAATCGATTCCTGGACTTGCGCCGGGAGAAACTCCATGCAAACATCGTGCTGCGGAGTCAGGTGATTGCAAGCTTGCGACGCAGGATGATCGAAGCGGGCTTTACCGAATTCCAAACCCCCATTTTGACGGCTTCGAGCCCCGAGGGAGCTCGTGACTTCCTGGTCCCCTCACGCATCCATCACGGCAAATTCTATGCATTGCCACAAGCTCCTCAGATGTTCAAGCAGCTGCTGATGGTCGCCGGTTTTGATCGCTATTTTCAAATCGCACCTTGTTTTCGTGACGAGGACGCCCGTGCGGATCGTTCGCCGGGCGAGTTCTACCAACTCGACTTTGAGATGAGTTTCGTCACCCAGGACGATGTCTTCGCCGCAATCGAACCGGTGCTCTCTGGCGTGTTCGATGAGTTTTCGCGCGGCAGGAGCGTCACTCCGCCACCCTTCCCACGGATCACTTACAAGGATTCGATGCTCAAATACGGGTCCGATAAACCAGACTTGAGAAATCCGATCCAGATTGTCGATGTCACCGAGATTTTCAAAGATGGGCCTTTTGCGGTTTTTGCAAAAGCGGTGGAATCCGGATCGGTGGTTCGCGCGATTCCTGCGCCCGATGCCGGGACTCGGGCTCGAAGTTTCTTCGATTCTGCTAACCAATGGTCCAAGGACGAAGGCTTTGCAGGGCTTGCCTACATCAACTTCAAAGGTGGTGAGGGTGGCGGTATTGCGAAGAACATCGGACCTGACCGTGTCGCCCAATTGGTATCCAAGATGGGGCTTGGACCTAATGACGGTGTTTTCTTTGCTTGCGACAAACCCGCGACAGCGGCCAAGCTGGCGGGAATGGTTCGGACTCGCGTCGGAACGGAGCTTGGGCTCATCGAACAGAATGCTTTCAAATTTTGCTGGATCGTCGATTTTCCCATGTATGAATGGGATGAGGTCGAGCAGCGAGTGATCTTCAGTCACAATCCTTTTTCGATGCCGCAAGGCGAAATGCAAGCTTTGGAGACTAAAAACCCACTCGATATTCTGGCTTATCAGTACGACATCGTCTGCAATGGAATTGAACTCTCCTCAGGCGCGATCCGAAATCATAAACCCGAGATTATGTACAAGGCGTTCGAGATCGCAGGATACGATCGCTCGGTAGTCGATGAGCAGTTCAAGGGAATGATCAATGCATTCAAGTATGGAGCGCCACCCCACGGAGGATCGGCGCCGGGTGTTGATCGCATCGTGATGCTGCTAGCCGACGAGCCAAACATTCGCGAAGTGATTCTATTCCCGATGAATCAGAAAGCCGAAGACTTGATGATGGGTGCTCCATCGTATGTCTCTGAAAAGCAACTACGGGAATTGCGAATTGCGATCGTCGGCGACCCTCATAAAACCCACGGCTAAAGAGTCCTGAAGTCCTACAAGAATCTCTGGGTAATGATATCAGAAACGAATAAGCATGTCGCGCAGGAGTTCCATGGGAAGGCCGACGACATTGGTTGGAGAACCAGCAAGAAGTGTCAGCCAGGGCGGGCCGTCTTGGAAGCCCAACGAGCCGGCCTTGCCTACCCAAAGATCGCTTTGCAGGTAATCGTCGAGCTCTGCATCGGTGAAGTTCTTCAGCAACAACGTCGAGCTCTCGACGCGGACGCTTCGATGCCCGGTGGATCTGCTCCAGAGGCACAAGCCGCTGTAGACGCGATGCTCTCGACCTCGGAGACGCAAGAGCATTTCTCTCGCGTGATCGATATCGTGGGGTTTACCTAGCACCAACCCTGCATATTCAGCTACGGTATCGCATGCGACGACAATTCGCTGGTCGATTTCGATTTTTTGAATCACATCAGCGGCCTTTTGATAAGCCAACCTTGCGACGAGTTCTGGGGGTGTTTCGCGTGAACAGATTCCGCATTCGGCCCCAGGGTCAGGTTCGATGACT
>JBJTAQ010000333.1:0-9958 GCA_046090945.1 Pirellula sp. | reverse complement strand
GGATCTTTATCCCGCACCTCTCGGCTAGCATTCGAGGAACGCTGATAAGCGTCGGTCATCACCACCGTCTTGATCCAACGCTTGAGGTCCCAGCCCGTATCGATCATCCACTGGGATAACTCGTCGAGCAACTCCGGATGCGACGGCCATTCCCCTTGGGCTCCTAAATCGTCCAGCTTGCGAGATATTCCCGCCCCAAAAAACAGTTTCCAGAGACGATTGGCCAGCACCCTAGAGGTTAGCGGGTGGTTTGGATCGACAATCCATTTCGCTAAATCCAATCTAGTCAATCGTCCAGCCGACCCCGATTCCGCCTTGGCTGTAAAGCTAGTCAACGAATGAGGGAATCCTGGAATGACTACTTCGCCGCTCTCATCCATCCAATTGCCGCGAGCCAAGACCCGCACCATCCGGGGTGCAACAGCCTCGGTGACCAACGTCGTTGCAATCTGTTTATCGAGTTCCTCTCGACTCTTTCGAAGTCCAGCGATCTCTTGACGCTCGGATTCGAGCCTCGGAGCGATCGAGCGATAATGCGCTAAGAGTTGAGCACGATCCTCGTCGCTGCGATCCGATTTGGCTTTCGCCAAGATGGCTTGAATCTCCGCAGGCAGGCTCGTGGAGGCCTGCACCGGCCGCTTGGCTGTGGTTGCCGATAAACGGAAACGACCGATCGTATGCTGTGGGTTGTCGAGATTCTGCCACAGGCCGATCACGATCGAATCCCCTGGAGCGATCTTCAAGTCTTCGATGGTCTCAAAGATGGCCGCATGGGGACGGCCAACTTGCTCCATCACCGCCCAACCCCACTTGCGCCCTTTCTCATCCTTGTCCAACGCCCCGGCGATCGACCACTTGCCATAAGGGTTGCCATCAGCCGCTCCGGTCTGCTCGTAAGTCGCACTAGGGTTTCCGAGCGCGACGGTTTTCGTGGCACCGTTGGCCATCCGATGGTGAACGACAAACTCGGACAGCACAAAGTTGCCGTTCCCCGCACGCCCCGGTCCTTTGCGAGGTAACGAGTCATCGGACAATACCTCCAAACGAAAGGCGGTGACTCCCTCGGGTAATTGATTGGTCGTCAACAAGTACGTGTCGGTCGCGGGATTGTTGCCACTGGCCAAAAACGATCCATCGGGCAACCCCTTGAGCGAGACTCCCTCAAGAGATACCAAGGCGTCTGCCTTGAGCACCGTCCAAGGAGCTTGCGAGGTTTCCCAAGTCTCCAGGTCGGCGAGCAACTCAGGGGTGTTCAGGTCGATGCGCGATTGAACCTGAGCGATCTTTGCATCGAGCGATGCGAGTTCCTGCTGCTGCTGGGCGTTAGGAACTTTTACATAAGGTCCCCAATTGCCATCGGCATTTGCGCCCGAGTAGAGCCCCCGCTCCTTGATGTCAGCAAAGAATGCTCCAAATTGATAAAAGTCCCTGGTCGATAATGGATCGAATTTGTGGTCGTGGCACTCGGCGCACCCAAGAGTGATACCGAGCCAAGTCCCACTGGCATTGCGAACCCGCTCGGCCATGTACTTGGCCAAGTATTCGCGGTCCTGCACCCCTCCCTCGGCACTCATCATCCCGAGCCGGTTGTAGCCAGAGCCAATTTTTTGTTCAAGTGTTGGCGACGGCAACAGATCGCCTGCAAGTTGCTCGATCGTAAAAGTATCGAAGGGCTTGTTGTTGTTGAACGAATGGATGACATACTCGCGGAACGGCGAAACGCTGACTTCCTGGTCGCCATGGTATCCAACCGAATCGGCATAGCGGACAAGGTCCATCCACCACATCGCCATCCGTTCACCGAAATGGGGTGAGGCCAACAAACGATCCACGAGGCGCTCATAAGCTTCAGGGGTGTTGTCGGAGATGAACTCTTGGACCTGAGAATCCGTTGGCGGTAATCCGCTCAGATCGAAGTACAGCCGCCGAAGGAGCGTGACTCGGTCGGCCTTGGGGCTTGCGACAAGCCCCTGCTTGGCCGCATCGGCATCGATCAACGCATCGATTCGCTTGAGGACTTGCAGATCGGTCAGTGATCCACCTGGGGCTACGGAAACCTTGCGAGGCAAAAACGCCCAATGCCCTTCGTACTGGCCGCCTTGTGCTACCCAGCGTTCGAGCAGATCGATCTGCTCTGCTGTGAGCTTCTTGCCGCTCGATGGTGGAGGCATGTGCTCTTGAGGGTCCTGCGACAGAATTCGATTGACCAGCAGGCTCTCTCGGGGTTTACCTGCAACGAGCGCGCCAGGTTTACCATCCTTGCCATGGAGCCCCTCGAGTGTATCGAGCCTCAGGTCCGCCTCGCGTTTGTTGTTGTCAGGTCCATGGCAGAAGAAGCAGTTGTCCGATAGGATCGGGCGAATATCCCGATTGAACGAAATCGCATCTTGCGCATTTGTGGTCATGGGGACTGCAATACAACCGATTGCAATCAACGCATCGACAATATTCCGCGGACGGAAACGTCTAAGAATGGACATCCTCATTGAGCCTTCTCTGCAACTGTTTTTGATTGATTATTGGTTTACTGCAAAATTCGTTGACTGCAAAAAGGGGCTGAGCTCAGTTTCTCTGCCACCGGTGAGTCGCGTCAGCGATTCTCTGGCCGAAGAGCCTTGCCGTCTGGCGATCTCCTTCATGCAGGTTCGCTTGATCGGCTTCACTTTGAGCCATGAGTCCTAGATAAGATCCGAGTCGATTGATCTGGTGAGTCGCGCTCCCCTCGGGCCGCACCCCCAGACTGACCCAGATCATCCCGTGTTGCATGGCGTTGATCATCAGCCCTTCGAGCGTGTTGAGTTTATCCCCCGAGAGACCTTGGGAGTGGGTAAATCCCCCGGCGAGTTTATTGCGCCAAGCCTGCTCGTACCAAATGCCGCTGCAGGAATCGATGAATGCCTTGAATTGGGCCGACATCCCACCCATGTAGGTAGGGGTACCAAAGACGATTGCATCGGCCCTGTGCAATGCGGCGAGTATCTCCTCGTTTTTCCAACGGCCATCCTTGAGATCCCCACTTTCGATTCTCCAGAGGATGGCAGAAGTTTGCGGCACACTTCGTACACCTTCGGCAATAGCATGGGCCAATTGCTGGGTATGCCCGGCCGCTGAAAAATAGACGATTGCGACGTTTTTCATTCCTTTAGATGCCTTGTTTTCTAAGGTGTTTCTCTCGGAGATCGGTCCCCGAAGCGGTTCAGGCACTGGCGAAAAAATCGCTCCTGCTTTAAGTTTATCCGGCGTCGTGAGTGGACCGCTATACTATACTCCATCCCACGCAAGTTTTGTTCGATTTCCTCTGATTCGATTACCAGGAGACTTTCCAATGCCTTTTACGCTTGCACCCCTGCCCTACGCATCCAACGCGATGGAACCCCACATCGATGCCCAGACGATGGAAATCCACCACGGCAAGCACCATCAAGCTTACGTTAACAACTTGAACAAGGCACTCGAAGGCACCCCGTTTGAGAACAAAACCATCGAGGAAATCATCGGCAACTTGGCCGCAATTCCTGACGACAAGCGGACTGCAGTCCGCAACAACGGCGGTGGACACTGGAATCATACCTTCTTCTGGAATGTCATCGGCTGGAATGCTGGCGGAAAACCCTCGGGTGCCCTGCTCGCAGACATCGAAGCTACCTTCGGAAGCTTTGACGCATTCAAAGAAAAATTTGCTGCCGCTGGTGTCGGTCGTTTCGGTTCCGGCTGGGCTTGGCTCGTCGTCAACAACGGCAAACTTGAAATCGGCTCGACAGCCAACCAAGACTGCCCGCTGATGGGCAAGGCGGTTGCCGGTATTGAAGGTACTCCTATTCTCGGACTGGACGTCTGGGAGCATGCCTACTACCTCAAATATCAAAATCGACGTCCTGACTACATCGCAGCCTTCTGGAACGTTGTCAATTGGAACGAAGTCTCCAAGCGGTACGAAGCTGCGAAGAAGGGCTAATCAGCCAATATGGCAGGAGCCACGCTCTTTACATTGCTGGATGACATCGCCTCGATATTGGACGATGTCTCGGTCATGAGCCAAGTCGCCGTGAAGAAGACCGCTGGGGTCTTGGGGGACGACTTGGCTCTCAACGCCAAGCAGGTCACTGGGCTCTCTGCCGATCGCGAACTACCGGTTGTTTGGAAGGTCGCCATTGGCTCCGCCATCAACAAAGCCATACTTATTCCAGCAGCCCTAGCAATCAGTGCGATCGCCCCGTGGGCGATTAAACCTCTGCTGATGCTCGGGGGGATCTATCTGTGCTTCGAGGGGGTCGAAAAAATCCTCCACAACTGGCTTCACCGCAAAAGCAAGCACCAAGAGGACCAGGATCGCCAAGCCCGAGTGCAAGCCATGAGCGATCCGGATGTCGATCCAGTGAAGCTCGAGAAAGACAAGATCCAAGGTGCAATCCGCACCGATTTCATTCTGTCGGCCGAGATCATCGTCATCACGCTCGGAACCCTTTCGGGGCAAACCTTTGCAGTGACCATGGGGGTCTTGTTGGCGATCGGTATTCTCATGACCGTCGGGGTCTACGGGCTCGTAGCAGGTATCGTCAAACTCGACGACCTAGGTTTGCATCTTTTAGGCCGTGCCGGCACAAGTTCTTTGGATCAGTTGAGTCGGCGGCTCGGGGCTGGAATCCTGTGGATGGCTCCCTATTTGTTGCGGTTTCTTGCCGTTGCTGGAACCGCAGCGATGTTCCTTGTTGGTGGAGGCATCATCACCCACCAGTTCGAGACGCTGCATCACTGGAGTGAGTCGTTTGCCCACGCATTGCACGCGATCCCCGTGCTCGGGGGGCCACTGAGTTGGCTCGCTCCGGCCGTATTTGATTTTGTATTTGGCATTCTTGCCGGTGCTGCCGTCGTAGGCTTGATACAATCTTACAAGTTCCTCTTCGGCAGTTCCTCCGAACCTCATGCATCCACAACCCCATCCGAATCGCAATGAGCGACTATGCGCTTGAGATCCGAAACGTCTCGCACCGCTTCGGTGACTTTCCTGTCCTAGATCAAATCAACCTCAAGATTTGGCCTGGTCAAATTGTGGCGATTGTCGGACCGAGCGGTTGCGGAAAAAGCACCTTGCTCAAAGCGATCCTCGGCACTCATCCACCGACCCAAGGTGAGATACTCGCCGATGGAGAACCAGTCACCGGTCCGACCCGCAACGTCGGAATCGTCTATCAGCAATACTCGCTGTACGACTTCCTGACCGCAGAAGGAAACGTCGCCTTTGGACTGAAACTCGATCAAAGCTCGTTCTTCTCGAGGATGGTTTTGTTTCCCAAGTACCTCAAACAGCGACGAGAGCACTTAGCCCAAGCCCGAGAGTTTCTCAAGCAAGTTGGCCTCGAACACGCTTGCGGAAAATACCCCGGTGAAATGTCCGGCGGTATGAAACAGCGAGTCGCGGTGGCTCAGGCACTGATCATGCGACCCAAGGTTGTTTTGCTCGATGAGCCCTTCGGTGCGCTCGACGAAGCGATGCGGGAAGAGTTGCAGTACATGCTGCTTGGTTTCTACCAAGAAAATTTGCAGCGCAAGCGTGAGGGCAAACGGCCGGAATACACCATCTTGATGGTCACCCATGAACTCAACGAAGCCATCTTCGTCGCCGATCGAGTAATCGGCATGTCTCGCTTTCATACCGAAGGGAGTCGCGGGGCTGCTATCGTGTACGATAAGCCTTGTCCTGTCTTTCACCCTGATGACCCACGAGACTACTCCAAGTTCGTCGACCAACGCGAGGAACTGCGTCGAGCCGTCTTCGATGATGAGTACATCAAGGATCGGAATAAATACGTCACTTTCTGGAACGACTTGAGCCGACTGGCCGAAGGTCAATCCATGCAACCCAAGAGCCCATCATGAACCGTAAACACCAACGCTATGCAACGCTTGGAATCGTAGCTGCGCTAACCGCATCCTCGGCAACTTTGGCACAGGAGCCGAACTCTGCCGTCAATGCCAAGCCGGTTTTTGTCGACGGGCTCGCCCAAGTCGTCGACGCCTTTAAAAGCGATTGGGTCGAGCATGATCTTTTCGTGCAGACTGAGTTCGATTCAGACCAGGACGGCAAGTTGGATCGCGTTCATGTGAGTGTGACTCGTCCTCGGCCGACTGAAACCCAGGGGCTCAAAGTTCCGGTGGTCTATCAGTCGAGTCCCTACTATGCGGGGATGGGTTCGACCTCTCCTGACCATATGTGGAGTCCAAGGCAGAATCTGAATTCACCTCCACCGAAACACGAAACGCCACCAGCGATCCCTCAGCAGTCCAAAAGACCACGGCTCAACGGAGAGCACCTCGGAGAGTGGGTCCCAAGAGGCTTTGCCGTAGTCCACTCGTCTTCGCCAGGAACTGGGTTGTCCCAAGGGTGCCCGACCGTCGGAGGGCCCAACGAGTCGCTGGCTCCCAAAGCAGTGATCGATTGGCTCAACGGGCGAGCCAAGGGTTTTACAAGTGTGGATGGTGATGAAGAAGTCAAAGCGACTTGGTGCACGGGCAAGGTTGGGATGATCGGCACCTCTTACAACGGAACCTTGTGCCTCGCCGCCGCAACCACAGGCGTCGATGGCTTGGAATGCATCGTTCCTGTCGCACCAAACACCTCCTACTACCATTACTACCGCTCGAACGGATTGATACGCCATCCGGGTGGGTACATGGGCGAGGACATCGATGTACTTTACGATTTTATCCATTCAGGCTACGAAGCATCCCGAAAATACTGTGATTGCAACATACGCGATGAAGGGATGCTCAAGGAGTTTGATCGAACCAACGGAGACTACAACGAGTTCTGGAAAAGCCGCGACTACATCCACCAACTCGATCGTATGAAAGCCGCCATGCTCATGGCCCACGCCTTCAACGATTGGAACGTCATGCCCGAGCACTCGTACAGAATCTATGATGCCGCAAGGAAAAAAGGACTTCCTTGCAAGATCTACTACCACCAGGGAGGCCATGGAGGCCAACCGCCTGTCGAGATGCTCAACAAGTGGTTCTCGCATTTCCTCTACGGTCAAGACAACAAGGTGATGGAACAGCCCAACGCTTGGGTCGTTCGCGAGGGCAAGCGGAACAGCAAGCCCGAGAGTTACGGCGACTATCCCAATCCCGATTCGAAAATGGTGGCATTTCGACCTCAAGGATCGGGCCGTAAAATCGGCCAATTGGCGCCTGCACAGCAATCAATCAGTCGTGCGAATTCCACCAAGCCCGAATCCTCGGTTGTCGAAGAGGTCATCGATAATTTCGCCTTCAGTGTTCCGCAATTGATTCAAGCCGAGTGGAGCAACCACCGATTGATCTACGCGACACCTAAATTGAAATCAACTCTGCACCTATCCGGCGTTGCTCGCGTCAAACTCCGAGTGGCTTGCGATCGACCGACAGCCTGCCTGAGCGTCTGGCTCGTTTCACTGCCTTGGACAGCGAGCGAACGAATCACCGACGATGTTATCACACGTGGCTGGGCGGATCCTGCGAATGCCGAATCGATCTGGACCGAAAAACCGATGGTGCCAGGAGAATTCCGCGACGTTGAGTTCGAACTTCAACCCGATGATCAAGTCCTGCAGGCGGGCGAGCAGATCGGGCTGGTCCTGGTCTCAAGCGATCGAGACTTCACGCTTTGGCCGGAGCCAGGTACGAAAATTGAGTTTGCCATCGAGCAATGCGAGCTGCAACTTCCGATTGTCGGTGGCATCGAGGCGTACACCAAATCGATCGAATAGTCAAGTCCTTTGCCACTTCGATTTCGTCTTGCGAAGATCTCTGGATCGGCCAAACTAGTCAGTTTGCACTCCGAGATTACTCATCGATAGATACCAGCACTCTGCATGTCGAAATTGTCTCAATTGGACTTGCCGCAATCCAGCGGACTGGTCGTCCACATCCTCAGCGCGATCGCGCAGCAAGAAAAGAAGTTCAAGCCGCAGCAACTGCTCATGTCGCGGTATTTCGCTTCGAACGATTTGCCCCGTCTGAAGAACTCTGATTCGACGCTAGCATTCCAATTTGAACTCGAAGGTGTTTCGCCTGTCAAAGGGCAATTCACCACCGGTATCGGCATCGAACTGGATCCAAAGCACATCCATCAGCTTGCCGATGTCACGGCTAGCAAAGTCATCCGGAATATCTTGCTGACTTGCTCGTGCGTAGAAACCAGCAAGCCCTGCGTGCATCAAGTCCACTGTTTGAACTACCTGCGCCGACAGTTGACTCAAAGAAACCCTAGCGATGCGATCGAATGGATGCTCAGTTGCATCTCCGACGGTCGTCAGACGGGCCGCAAGCTGGTCGAGTCGCTCGGATACCTAAAACCGGAAATCGAAGAGGTGATCGCCGAGAGCGAGCCGGACGAGGATCCGGATCGCCGACTGCAACGCATTCAATGGAGATTGCAGTATTCGAATTACGGCGTGAACATCCA
This sequence comes from Pirellula sp., assembly GCA_046090945.1. Lineage (GTDB taxonomy): Bacteria > Planctomycetota > Planctomycetia > Pirellulales > Pirellulaceae > JBKCUI01. Next base: position 1,512 of record JBJTAQ010000333.1, on the reverse strand, counting down.
CGCCTACCTGCAAACCTCCCGGAAACGAGGTGGATGGAACAAGGGGCGATTGCTTCGTGATAATTTTGATTCCGTCCCAGATATCGCCCTGTCGCACCCTGCTGACAAGATGCTGGTGCTGGTCCTGCAGTCTGCCGAGGACTCTTACCGTGGGCAAACCCCTCGAGTCATACGCGAATGCTTACGGCTCTTGATCGATCATCCGAACTGCACGCTGGATGATCCTGTTCAGACACCGATCCGGATCCGAGAAGTGCCGATCGAAGTTCGAGTGGAACAAGAAGGAGAGCACTTCAAGCCCGCGGTTTACCAGTCCAATGTTCGGATCGATGCGATTCACGAAGATCCAACCCTGTTCTTGGGGACCATCCACAACACCGAATCGCTGCTGCTGAGGATCGATCGCGAGAGACATGTATTGTGGATGAGCACCATCGAGTCGCGGATCCTGCGATTGATCAACGATATCAGCACTGCCGAGCGACGCGAAGCGATCATGGATCGCGACACGGCCGAGAAATTCGCCGATCTGATCGTCCATGTGGCCAAACCGAAACGACTCGAGATTCAGTTGCCTGAGGTCCTAGCCGGTCCAGAGCAACCCCTTGAACCGAAAATCGAATTACATCTTTCGCCACGCGGAAAGGAAGGGCTTCAAGTCGCCTTGCGGGTGGCTTGCGATTCGTTCGTTGAACCTCCTGTGCCGGGCCAAGACCCAGAGAGATTGCGAATCGCGACGACGGCAGGGCGATTTCAATTGCTCAGGGCTCTCGAAGAGGAGGCCTCGCGAGCCGATGAATATGCCGAGCGCACGCAGCTTCAACTCCTGGCCTACGATAGTCCGTACACATGGCTTGCCGCGACCCCCGACGATGCACTCGATTTGCTCCAACGAATTCAAAATTTGGGCGACCAAGCTCCGCCGGTTTGCTGGCCTAAAAGCCAACCCATGCAAGTCATCGGAGAGATCACGCCACAGAGGCTTCAGGTCAAACTTTCCAGTGGCCGAGATTGGTTTGGTCTGGACGGTTTTGCAGAGCTCAACGGACTCGAGATTCCACTTGCGGAACTCCTTTCGGCACTGCGTCAAGGCCGAAGATTCGTGCCGCTGGGCGATGGGCAATTCGCCCAAATATCCGAATCTCTCAGGCAACGACTTGGGGCCATCCAGGATGTCTCGATTGGCGATGCAGCCGGAGAGATTCGGGTCTCAAAGGCTGGGACTGCGGTGGTCGAAGAAGCTCTTGGAAGCGACATCTCCGTCGACGCGGACCTCTCATGGAAAGAAGCACTCGCAAGACTTGCGGGAGCTCGCAAACTCAAACCCAAGGTTCCGGAGTCGCTCCAAGCCAACTTGCGCGATTACCAAGTTGCAGGTTATGGGTGGCTGGCAAGGCTCGCTCACTGGGGGATTGGTGGTGTTTTGGCGGATGATATGGGACTTGGGAAAACCGTCCAAGCGCTCGGTATCCTGCTAGACCGCGCCAAAAACGGGGCCGCTTTGATTATTGC
>JBJTAQ010000332.1:0-1680 GCA_046090945.1 Pirellula sp. | reverse complement strand
GGTTCAGCAAGCACAAGTGCGGGCGATCAACGAGCGCATCTCGACGTTGACCACGCAGTTTCAAAACAATCTACTAGCGGTGACCAAAGAGCGCGCGGTGATGGTCGATGATGTCAAGCAGCTCGAGGGGATGAGCGACGGCGAGATCGCGGCGGCCAAGCAGTCGGCGTCGGCCAAGGGGGCAGAGGACAAGTACCTTTTGGCGATTACCAATACCACAAGGCAACCGATCTTGACGTCGCTCAAGGATCGGGACTTGCGACGCAAGGTGTGGATGGCAAGTGCCAACAGGGCATTGGGAGAGAATGGAGGGATCGACAACCAGCCGATCGTGCTCGAGATCGCGAAGCTTCGAGCGCAACGCGCCCAGTTGCTCGGATACGCCGATCACGCATCCTTTACCCTCGAAAATCAGATGGCTGCCAATCCCAAGGCTGCGATGAAGATGCTCGAAGATCTGGTTCCTGGGGTGGTCGAGAAAGTCAAATCCGAGGCGGCTTTGATTTCCCAAGCGATGAGCGAAGATGGGCTCACCGGTCAGCCGGAAGCTTGGGATTGGGAATACTATGCAGAAAAGGTACGGGCCAAAAAGTACCAGGTCGACGAGAGTGCCATCAAGCCTTATTTCGAGTTGGAAAGCGTCCTGCAAAACGGGGTTTTCTATACCTACAACAAGCTCTACGGAGTGGAGTTCAAGGAGCGAAAGGATTTGCCGGTGTGGCATCCGACGGTCCGCGTCTTTGATGTGATTGGCCAGGATGGCAAGCCGATTGGATTGTTTTATGCCGACTACTTTCAGCGCGACTCCAAACGGGGTGGGGCTTGGATGGACTCGCTGGTATCCCAAACCAGGTTGCTGCATCAGTTGCCCGTCGTGATCAACGTCATGAATATCCCTGCACCTGCCGAGGGGCAGCCAGCGCTCATGAGCCTCGATCACGTGCAGACTATGTTTCATGAGTTGGGGCATGGGGTTCACGGACTGTTTTCATCGGTCGAGTATCCGAGTTTATCTGGGACCAGTGTTCCGAGGGACTACGTCGAGTTCCCGTCGACATTCCATGAGGACTGGGCGATCGAGCCAGATATCTTGGCGAATTACGCAAGGCACTATCAAACCGGCGAAGTGTTGCCCAAGGGGCTTCTAGACAAAGCGATTGCGGCCAACAAATTCAACAAGGGATTCGACTCGCTCGAGTACCTGTCGGCCGCGCTGTTGGATCTGGCTTGGCATTCTCTAACCCCGGATCAGGTCCCGACGGATGTGGTCGCGTTTGAGAACCAGGCGCTGAGCAAATTTGGGGTGGATCTTGCGGCGGTACCACCTAGGTACCGTACCAGTTATTTTGCCCATGTTTGGTCGGGCGGTTACTCGGCCGGCTATTACGCTTATTTATGGAGCGAGGTGCTGGCCGCGGATGCTTATGCGTTCATGAAGGAGTCCGGGGGGGCAACTCCGGACAACGGAAGGGCTTTTCGGGAAAAGGTTCTTTCGCGAGGCGGATCGCGTGAGGTGATGCAGCAGTACATCGATTTTCGGGGTCGGGAACCTGTCGTCGAGGCTTTGCTAATCCGCAGGGGCCTTAAAAACTAGGCCCACTCTGGGACTTTTTTGAGTTCCAGTGCCAGCGTTGAGCAACTCTGTGAGTCTCTGTGTCTCCGTGGTTAAAAAACGGTTCG
>JBJTAQ010000331.1:0-7494 GCA_046090945.1 Pirellula sp. | reverse complement strand
GCTTTTCATCACCGTTGCCATCGTTAGTCGCCCTTATGCCAACCTTCCAGGGCACCTGGGATGTTGGGTTTCTTCTCTTGCGCATTGACAGGGATGGCGATGATTGCGAAGCACATCACAAACACGGGTAGAATAATTCTTTGCACGTTCTCTTGAATTCCGATCTTAGCCTTAGTTTCTTAGCTGTAGCTGGCGTTTCAGCAGGTATATCCTGCGTCGCACTTTGGAGTACCGGGCTTTACGCGATTGTCCCACGGCAGATGATGAAGGCCAGTCCTGGACACTCGAATTAGGTGACGCACAGCATTCTTTTGCTTTTCATGAACTCAGCTAAACTAATCATCGTCGACACTATTTACGCTGGGCTGAAACGATGACTTTACATGAGTGACTAGACCACGTGCAGGAAAACAATATCCAACATCCAAATCCTGCTCTACGCAAGAGCTGTGATCTCCCCTGGTTGTACCTGATGGGAATAGGGCTTACCGTTGCCAACGCCCTGATTGGATCTTACTTTGTTTCACGATATCTAGGTCCTGTCGAAGGAATTCTGCTGCTCCTGGGAATAGCTGTCCCGCATGCAGCTTTGCCGCTTTCCGCATGGCGATCCCGAACAAGACTCTCATTCTGGATTCGCATGATTACCTGGCTGGCACCGAATGCCATCATGTTTGCACTAGTGGCAACGTACCTTGCCGATTTCACGTCGAACTCGCTTTGGGCGCAAGTAGATCCAACAAAGCGACCACGGGACTTGAGTAAGTTCACCGAATCGATGTCCTATTCTGCTGGTTTTTTCGCTGCGATTTGCTTTCCAGTGTGGCTGCTTGCAGAAATGGTTGTTGCAGTGTCTACTTGGGTAAAGCCAAACCTTTCCGCTTCGATAGAAGGAAACGCCCAAGCGGATCGATCGCGAGTTTGGGTAATGATCGCATTCGGGGTATTCGAAGCCCTGGTCGGATTTGCAACGCTGGCAATGGCACTGGGGATTTCTCCAGACTTCGACCACATGCCAAATATAAAAATTTGGGGTAGGCCCTATCCGCTGTTTACAATCAGTTGCACTCACTTTCTGATCGCCGTCGCAGTATTTATGCGGTCTCGATGGGGATTGCTTGCCTTGGGATTGAACCTACTGGCTTGGGCGTTGCTTATTGCCTTCGGTAAATACATATAGAAATTGCTCACGAGGCTGCACTATGGGATTCCCGCCTGTATTCTTGTTGTTCATTCTTTTGCTTGGATTCATCTGTTTAGGGATGCTGCACATCTTTGGCTGTATGTCATTCATTACAGCCACCAAGCCACCGGTTGAGCGAACAACTGGATCAACATTCGTGGTAACTTGCGTCGTGGTTTTGTCGATCCTGATCGCAGTCGCTTCGGATTGGCTAATCATTATTGCGAGATAATTTAATTCATTTGACTTTCACAATTACCGTTTAAGCAAGACACAAAAATAACAAAGAGGCTCGAGAGCCGCCCCTGTTTTGCGAATTTGTGGATCTATGTCAAATACGAACCAATGGTTAGTTCATGTGTTTGCGTCGGTTGAGGGGTAGACCAGGACCGGCAGACCGGTACGAACAACTTCAGTCGCCCTTTCAGGGGGTGCTTTCGTGCGTATAATTACGCTGTGATCGGTACCCCTTTGACCAACTCCATCACGAAGAAGGGACGTTGCTGATGCAGTCCGCAATCGAAAACCTTAGTGATATTCGGATGGTCCATCAAGGCTAAAGCCTAGCGTTCGGCCTCGAAGCGAGCCAGCACCTGTTTGGAATCCACCCCCGCCTTGATGAACTTGACTGCAACGAATCATTTGTCAGGCTCGGTCTGTTTGGCCCGCCACGCGGCGCCTGTTCCACCTACGCCAATGACTTCGACCAGCGTGTATCTATCGGCGGTCAACCTAATCCTCGTGAGTTTGCTTCCGAGGACGGCTTCTTGAGAAATCCTGCAACGAGCAATCCCCATGCGGCTAGCAAACTGAATCCAGCGGCCAAGTGAGTAAGTTTCACTATCCATTCCTGCCAAGCTTCCCCGCCCATTGCTCCTGACTGACCCGCTGCGATTGGCAACATTTGATTCGTTCCCCACCATGCATTGGCGGCCTCGGACAACGCCATCAGCCAGGTCAGGTACGCTGCGACCAGCATCACGGTTACGGACTTCGGGCCCACGGTGTGCGGCAGTTTGAGCAACAGGATGGCCATCGCGATGATCAAGAGGCCGTTGGTGACAAATTGGATGTGCGCTCCGAGGGCGAGCCTCGGATATGGAGCGAGCGGGACTCCAAACCCCCAAATCAAACCGACCAGGACGAGAAGCAAACCATGAATCAAGATGTGGCGCCCGCGCTCTTCAATTCGGTTGTTCATGTTCTCGAATTCTCGTATTGGTTTTTGAGCAAGTGATCCGGGTTTCGTACGAGCAGATGGCGGCTCATCTTTCGATGAACTCTATGCCGCAAACATGAGGTATGCAACGCACAGAATGGTGGCGGCATCGAGTAGCCAAATAATATTGTCAAGCGCCTTGTCGCGGACTGGCTTGTTAAACGTGACGCTCAAGCCGACTAAGCCGAAGATCGACAGGAGCAACACGGCCCACAGCGCATACGGCACGGAAAAATAGACCGCGATGGCCAACGCTGCATAGACCAAAGCGAATACGAAAAACGGCTGGTTGTTGTTTCCGAACCCGAACCGGGCCACGACAATGCCGTGCAAGACGGCATTGGTTGCAAGCAGGATCAGCAGCAATAACATTGTGAAGGCTCCTGAATCAGAGGGTTAAGCAAACGGTCGTTTCGATCCTTCTAGCGACCGGCGATCCGTCGATCAATGTACCAAAACGCAGCATCGGTACAATCTTTGGATGAGGTACTTTGCGTGTGAATTGGCAATCTACCGTTGGTTTGGCGAGGTGTCGTCTTGCATCAATTCGAGCTTGGCAACATCTCTAAGTCGTACAACATTACCTTCTGGATCTGCTCTGATGAGCACTTCGCCGTACTCATCGATCCCCGAAAGTCTTTCATTGAACACAACATCCCTGACCGAATTTTCGTTTGGGACATTTAGGCTGGTCGGAGTCATCGCTTGGATAACATTTTCTTTCGAAAGACCGAGTCGCCATAACTTGATTGGATCCCGTTTCACCGGAATCTAGTTCTTAGGATCTTTTGGTACTCGAATCTGAAATGCATCCCCAAAGCTAATTTCTTCTCCGCCGGAATCTGCAGCTTTTGGGTTGAGATTTTCTGACATTGATTCATCCTTTGATCCAGATCGCATAGGACCGCAGCTGTTGGACATGGAGAATACCAATGTCAGAAATAATAGACTTAGTTTTTTCTTCACTGCCTCATTTCAATACGACTAACCTTTATCCGTGTACAGCGAATCGAATTCGACGGGGAAATGCAGGATCGCTTTATTTGAAATCATGGAGTTTTTCCGACCTTTCGGAGCAGAAGTCCCTGAGACACTGGAACAATGTTGCGATTGCATGCTGCTCGGATTCGGGACTCCCAAGGTTTTGCCATGGCGTTTTCGACTCAGGAAATGCGACATACAAAACCAGGACCGACCAACTCATGTTGTGTCCATGCATTGCACGCAAGCGAAGCCAGTCGCTAAAGCCTTTTAGAAACTCGAATCCTGTTCCCATATCGAATCCTTGGATACAGGAAGCAACGGAATCATACGTGACTTTTCGTAGAAACATGGCAGGTCGGGATTGAAGATCCGAAAGCTCCCTTGGAAACGACATCGCGGCCATCCTAACTTCTCGTTCGAGCGGACATGTCGACCGTCAGTAAGGACAACCTTTCAGTTTGCTCCAGGTTCACTATAGGCGCCAATGCACAGATCTCGGCGTAAACCTCCTGACTAAGGCTTCGCTTTCGCATGATGGCCGTCGCTACCAACAGATCCAGCGCCAACTGCCACTCGCCCGCATTGGTGAAACGCCGCACATCGGCCAACTCAATGGGAGTGAAGGTTGGCAACCGATCTACCAGTTGGTCAAAACGTTCTATTACGGAACTCATGCATGCACCCATGATAAAGATACGGCTCAGCCTGCAACAAGTGCTACTCAAAAGCACAACACAGGCTAGGTCTCTTGTCCTCCTTGCTCCGTCAATCCACGAGCACCAGTGTACCGCAAATCGGTCAGCACTCGCGCCGGCCATAACCCGAGGGTCAGTTGCATGGGAGTCGGATTGGACTTCTCCCCGGTCGTGTGGCACAAATTACCACCAGACGATGAACCGCCGCAGGTGATAGGCGACCGCATATTACTTGCCCATCGAGTGGTAAGTTTGCGTAAAATCATCTTATCCCGTAGGGCACTGGAACATTTTGGAGCTCAAATGGATAGGACTGAGGCTTTCCTGTCCTCTCGGTCGCTCGGACAATAATGGATTTGATATCTCGACCGTAAGGAAGTCCACCAAAAGTGAACGATTGCGTGCTTTGGGACTGAGAATCCTCTCCAAATGATCCACCTCGATTCCCGTTACCACCTCCACTGCCACTTGCACTACTACTTCCGCCTGCACTTCCTGAAGCTCCTGGGGAGTGCAACATTCCTTCAGTGTCTTGAATCATTACTTCAAAGGCACCTTCTTGTTCTAAGACTGCCTTCATCATCGCCTGCGGATTTCCGAATTGGTTTCCTCGCTTCTTAATAAGCTGTGGCAACGACAGGGTAACGTGAATGCCATTCTCATTGCTTTGAACATCTTTGAGAACAAAAGTGTGTTGCCCGCTCTTCTTTGTCGCCGGTTTGCCATTCGGAAATTCCAACTCAATACGACGGCCTGGAGTCACTTTGAGATCTCCGGAAATCGTCAGATGCTCGGTAGCATTTTCCTCCTGGAAATATGCAATGATTTCACTGCCACGGCCTTTCTCGAAATCTGGATCATAGAAGTTGAAGGGGCCGGGGCCCATCCACAGCACTCGCTCACCTTTATCATCAACTGCCCTCATGTTTTCCAGTTTGAAGATCCCTTGGTCAGATGGATCGACCTTCAGTGCGACCGCAATATTGGGGCGAACGAAACCGCCATTGCCACGTGTGGTCACGCTGCCAGATGTGGAACTAGAGCCTCTTGCAAACCCGCCTGATACACCACCGGAGCTACCCGACCCATTCCCATTACCACCGAAGAACTGGTTGTTGCTCTGAAGGTTGTTGGATGAGTTTTGGGTTGAACCATTTTGTAGTTGCTCAAGCAGCATGTTGACTGCACCATTAGATGATGGCTTCCTCCCGAGTTTCATTTGATCAATCGCATCCGTTTTAGTCACCTTGATGACGTACTTACCTGCTTTTGCAGTGATCGGTCCTTCTTGTTGGCCTTCTTGAACATCCGAATTCGACTGCTGAGACTCACTGGATTGCTGCTGAGCGATGTTCGCCCGCTGCTGATTTGGTTTTTGGCCCGAGTTTTCCTTAAGACCTGGTTGTCCCACTTGAAAAACGAGTAGCCACGCACTGATCGAAGCGAATGCTATCCACGGTGTTGCCATCACGAATCTCCTAAAAAGAGTTTTTGAACGAGGGCTTCGTTCAGTCTGAAAAAACGACTTTGGAATAGGTACCAATCGAGGTTGTTCGACATGTGCCAAACATTGCTTTAGTATTGCTGCCACTTCGGCAGCAGACTGAAATCGCGAGTTCTTGTCCTTGCTAAGCAATCTACGAACGATCTGTGCGAACCAATCCGGGAGATCGGACACCACCGAGGCGACCGAGGGCGGGTTGATATCGATGACTTTGCGTATCGCTCCGTAGGGAGTGGAAGACCGAAATGGAGATCGCCCGGTGCTAGCCTCATAGAGCACACATCCAAGACTAAACAAGTCCGTTCGATAATCGAGCTCCTCATCGCGAGCCTGCTCCGGAGACATGTATTCGGGAGTACCGAGCAGTGTATTGGTGCCGGTAAATCTTAGATCGTCGATCGCTTTGGCAATGCCAAAATCCTTAATCATTACTCGATCTACTAAACTTTCGAGCAGGATGTTGGCAGGCTTGATATCGCGATGAATAAGTCCCTGAGCATGGGCAGCTTCCAGCCCAGCCGACACCTGTAAACCGATTCTCAAAACTTCTCTCAAGCTGAGATGCCCGCGATGTTGCAATCGCGATTGCAACGATTGCCCTCGTACAAATGTCATCACTAAGTAGGGATTTCCTTGCCACTCGGAGATTGCATGGATACCAACAACGTTGTCGTGCACAACCGCAGCCGCCGATTGCGCTTCGCGTAGGAATCGTTGTTTGAAGACTGCGCTTGGAATCAGCATCGGTGCTAGCATCTTGATAGCAACGTATCGATTCAATGATGGATCGAAAGCCTTGAAGACGACTCCCATTCCGCCGTGACCTAGCAGTCCAAGGATCTCATAAGTTCCGATACGTCCCATCATGCGAGGGTCATCCGATGGGCCCAAGAGTCTCTTGAAAGTCTCCAAGTCCTCCCGCCCCGATGCGATATCTGAGTCTTGTTTGTCACTCAAGGAGTCTCGAAGTGCGTACCACTCGTTTGCCGACGCCGTGCTCTGCTCAAGCTGATTCCTGCAGGATGGGCAGTCCGATAGGTGTATCTCTAAATCCTTGGTCTCGACATCGGATAGTTCACCTCGAAGGAATCGAGACAAGACTTCCTTGTCGCAATGTGTACGCTTGAGTTTCATGGCTTATTTCGCAATATCATCGAGTTATCGCATCCTCGTCCAATTCCGCGATCCTTTGTTTGATTCTCTGCATCACGCGTGACCGGGCAATGTAGACAGCCCCGATCGACTTTCCAATTCTCTGAGCAACTTCTTGAGCGGGCAATTGCTCGATGGCTGTTTCCCAAAATGCAGTCCAGGTTGTCGGTTCGAATTCACCACGCACTTGCCGGGCAACCCATCGAAGTGTTTCGCGTTGCCATTCGAGGTCAAACCAAAGCGAATCGGTCTTGTCGGGGCATTGGTTAAGTTGCTGCAATGAATTCGTTCCACCAGAGGCTTGGTCCTTTGGTCGCCTGGCCAATGCATTCATAGTGGCGTTGCGAACTACCGTTTGAAGCCAGGTTCGGAACCGAGCCCGAGTTGGATCAGACTTCCATTTGCTGATGTTCTTTAGAACCGATACAAGCACTTGCTGCGCCAAATCTTCAGCATCGTCGAATTGCAGTTGTTTACGAAGAGCGATTCGAACGATGATCGGACGATAAATCGATGCGAATTCTTCCCAAGCAGCATCATCGCCTGGGTCCTGCAGGCGTTGGATCAGGCTATGTCTGGTCTCGGGGTGCATTTGATAAGTGTAGTTTTGGTTGTGTTGTTCTCGCGTCAACTCTATAAACACATCATGTCAACAATTCCTTTCAAGAAAAATCGACAAACTGCATTTTTCACGTTTCGTCGATCGAAGTTTTCACTGCGGTGCCGTCGCCTTGACCTTGACAATGTGCACCTCGGC
>JBJTAQ010000330.1:0-1317 GCA_046090945.1 Pirellula sp. | reverse complement strand
CGCTCGATTCGAGTTCTACCGAGCAACCAGCAGCAGCATCGATCGGGCTCTTACTGAACCAATCACCAAGCCACATTGGATCCACGATCGCAACCACCCAAGCGCACCGACTTGTTAAAAAAGACGGTGACGCAACACATCAAGAACAGGCTTTGTCAAGTCCTAAAAACTCTGCAAATACCCGTGTTTTTATTGGCGAAACGCCATTCCGGGCCTGCCGACAAGCTTGACCAAACAAGAAAAAAACACTCTGTTCCTTGTGTTTGTTTTTTTGCGAATTTTTTTCTTTTGTGATTATCTGAGGACGGATTGCAGTGCGGTCATCGCATCGTTGCTTGGGATTCAAGCAGCATATTTTTTGAGAAGCGAACGAGTGATTCGAAACGCTCATCAGCGGATTGCAGCAGGAAAAAAACGTTTCATGTTTGTGGAAAAATTGTCGAAAAGATGTTGCAATCAGTTTCGAGTTTTATACAACTACTCAGAACTACGGTGTCCGGAGCTAAGACGATCGATCACGTCACGGATTGATGGGCCTTGTGCCAGATCGAAAGTTGAATGCGAAGGACGTTTTGTTTCGGTTGTCGAGTTCGGCTCCCAAAGTCTGCTGCTTCGGACCAAAGAGACCGCGACAACTATGGTTTTTGGTTTTTTGGAGGACACATCCGTGGCCAAGAAGAAAGCTGGAGCAACGAAGAAGAAGGTAGCGAAGAAGAAGGCTGCAAAGAAAGCAGCTCCTAAGAAGGCCGCTACCAAGAAGAAAGTAGCCAAGAAGAAGGCTGCTGTGAAGAAGACCGCTACGAAGACCCCTTCGTAATGCCGTTGCTCTTCTAAGAATGACTTCCGATAGTTCGGAGTCTCTTTTAAACCCATGCGACCGCTGAGCGGCTTGAGCCTCTCAGCGGTTTTTTCGTTTTCAAACCGATTTCCTCAAATCACCCAGCCTTCCCAGTCTTTGGACTTCCCCAATCCCCCTGGCATCCGTATTCCACCCAATCCTACTGTGACTAGAAACTCCCAAGCGGCTTTATTTCACGGACCAAATTCCACGTGGGAAATTAGATCCGCTCCGGTCCTACCCCCCGAGGAGGGGCAAATCCTCGTACGAGTCTTGGCCTGCACCATCTGCGGTAGCGACCTTCATACCATCTGCGGTCGTAGAACTGCACACACACCGGCGGTCCTTGGCCACGAGATCGTCGGTCAGATCGTCGAGTTTGGACCCAATGCTTCGAGCATCGATGCTGCTGGAACGCAACTCAAGATCCATGATCGTATTGTTTGGACCATCGTCGCTAACTGTGGGCGATGCTACTT
>JBJTAQ010000329.1:0-1201 GCA_046090945.1 Pirellula sp. | reverse complement strand
GCCCTCGACCAGCGACCACTCGAAACTCTTTTTGGTTCCATAGACATCAAAGCTCTCGCGGTACTGTCTTGCGGTGTCGAAGAGAAATCGCCAGATGTGAGCCGCGATATCCGTGTCCTTGATCTTGATGTGGCACGATTCGACTGCGTAGGAATTCCCAGATTTTTGGGCTAAATCTGGGCGAATAGTTCCGGAACCAAAGCACGAAACGTATTCGGCTCTGCCGTTGACCAGACCGAGCACTGGTGAGACGACGTGGGTTGCGTAATGCATCGGGATCATGCGTTCCCAATACTCGGGCCAACCGTCCATGTCCTGGGGGTGCGAGGCTGCCATGTACTGGATCTGGCCTAACTCACCTTTTTGATAAAGCTCTTTGAGGAAAAGGAATTCGCGACTGTAGACGACAGTCTCGGCCATCATGTACTTCAAGCCCGTCTTAGCAACCGCCTCGCAGATCTGATCGCACTCCTCGATGGTCGTGGCCATCGGCACGGTGCACATGACATGCTTGCCTGCCTGAAGGGCTTTGAGACTCATCCAAGCGTGATCGGGGATTGGGGAGTTGATATGCACGAAATCGACGCTGGGATCCTCGAGCACTTTGTCGTAGGAGGTGTATCGCTTGGCGATCGAGAACTTGTCGGCCACTTCGTGCAGTTCCTTTTCGTTTCGCCTGCAAACCGCGACGACCTCGGCATTCGGATGACGTTGATAGATGGGAATAAACTCCGCACCGAATCCTAAACCGATCATCGCCACACGCTTCTTACCAGCCATGCGAAACACCTCCCAGGAAAACACTCGACGTGAATAAAAAGGTACGAATTACCTTTCTGATCCTCGCAAATGGCGACGGATGCCGCTATGAAAATTTGCGCAAAAAAGCTAAGCTTTTTTACCTACAGCAGGCGGCTTGTCAAGCTCCCTAGATCAGCCGCTTTCCAAGACCCATTGGGCGGCGAATCGGTTCAATTCGGCACTGTTGGCCAAGTGCAGCTTGGTCTTGAGCTTCTCGCGATAGGTGTCGATGGTATGGACGCTCAGGTGCAACTGTTTGGCGATCGAGCCGGTGGTTTTTCCATGTCCGATGAGTGTTAGGACTTCGAGTTCACGATTGGACAAACTGTCGATCGGCGACCTGCCTACCTCGATCTTCCCGCCGATGCGGCTTTTAAGTATTTTCTCGGTCATCTCGGGG
>JBJTAQ010000328.1:0-2295 GCA_046090945.1 Pirellula sp. | reverse complement strand
AGCCGAGTCGGTGCGCTCGCGGTACCATGCAAAAAATGCCTCCGACTCGCTACCCTCGAGCCAACCCAATCGAAGCTTGGCCTCCATCGCAATGTCCTCGGTGACCCCCTCCGAAGCCAAACGCTTGTACTCGATAATTGCCTCTTTGCGTTCCCCGAGCCCCTCTAGGGCTTGGGCTAGCCCGAAGAGTGCTCTGCCCTTGGTGAAAGGTTCAGAAGCCGACTTCGAAGCAGCCCGATAATCGTCGGCAGCCTGTTTGAAGTACTGGTCGGCAACAGCCCGGTCGACGTTCCACTTCTCGAGGGCTGCGGCCATGTTCGCATCGCCCGCGGTGAGCTTGGCCCAAGTTCCGGCGCTGGTATCCGAGAAATCGCTGGCGATAGCTTCTAGGTCTTGTGGTGATGTATCGGAGAAGTAAAAGTCGGTCCACGCACGGGCAGAGCGATTCTCTTTTTGGCTCGTGTAGATCCCGTAACCTAGCAGCCCCAGTGCGACCGCTCCGAGGACGCCGAGAAAGGCTGGCAAATAAGGCTTGATCTGAGAAAACTTCTGCTCGATCTTGTCAGCCAAGAGATCCGACTCTTGAATCTGACTACGTTCGCTTTTCATAAGAATTGACTGTTGCGTTATCGAATGACAGATCCTGAGGATCACAGAGGGGCTGTGGGAATCGCACAAGTATAAGACCCTTGAGCCATTCCCTCAATAGACGCAGGCAGTACCCATTCTCGAATGCAACGGCTTTTTGCCCAAGTTGCTATGGTTTCAAAGATGTATTCCCTTGGGGGCTCTTCGTGGAGTTCGTGGCGGCATCCAGGGAAAAGCACAAACTCGGCTTGGCCGGAGGCTCTCTGGGCAAACTCCCTTGTCGCATGCGGACAGGTCAGTCGGTCCTCCGAACCGTGTATCAGCAGGCTCGGAATCGTCAGCTCCCCTGCCCTTTCCATCGCCCAGAGCCCACTGTCGATCAAACTCGTCGCAAGCCTCAGTGACATGGTCCTGTGCACCAATGGGTCGCGTCGGTAAGCGTCCTGAGCTCGGGGTTCGGCGCACAGCCACTCGACCCTAGCAGGCGTCGGCACTCGAAAATTCGGTAGCCGTTGTGCAAGCCAGCGACCGGCTCTCATGTACTTTTCCTTGGGCATGCTTTTAGCCCGCAACAAAGGTGCACCAAGGATCGCCCCAAAAATGCATCGAGCCGACTCCCTTCGCCGGAGCATCCAATTGATCACCAAATTGCCACCCATGCTCTGGCCGAAGACAAACTGAGGAATCCTCGGCCATCGATTTCTCGATAATCCCACCGAGCGCTCCACCTCATCGAGCAACTGCTCGTAAGAATCGATCACGCCACGACGCCCAGGGGAACGCCCGTGTCCAACCAAATCCACTGCCGTTACAGCCAATCCAAAGCTCGCCAAACTCGTTGCCATTCCCTCGAAGCGCCCGGCATGATCCCCAAACCCATGAATGATCGTCAACGCCCCCCAAGGCTCTTGTTCCTCGGGCCACCATCGATGAACAAATCTCCGAGACGACTCAAGGTCACTTGAATGGCAGAAAAACGTCTCTGGTTGACAAGAAGTTGCCACTGTGTGCAAGTATGCTTGCATTCCCAATCCTTCGGCCTTTTGCGAGTTTCGAAGTAGGCTCCAAGGGGTGGATCGGATCGAAAGCGCGGTAAAACTTAGCGAATCCTCCTGAGCAGACCGAACAACTTTTTTGGCAGAATCAGCAAAATTTGCTCAATCGTATCGAGCGGCAGCAAAGCGGCACGGTTTGAAATGCCGATACCTCAGGCCATGAACCTGGGCATGAATACTTCGAAAGCCGAGTCGATTCGCAAGAGTTTTCGGGACTGGACACGCCACAGAAGCCGTCAGGAGATCCCTCACTCGATGCTCGAAACCACCCTGGTCCACGGTGGTCGGTATGTAGGGCGGCGTTTTTCGCTTGTAGGTTTCAGCCTCATTTGGAGTATCGACGATCAACGCATCGAAGTCTTCGAGCCCGATGGCACGCAGGTAGTATCCCAAAAAATTGAGGAATTCTGCGCGGTTTCTGAGGGGACTCAAGCATCGAAAGCAGATCAGTAAAGATTCTTCAGGCAAAGCTGCGACCAAGTCTCCATCTGGGAGATCTGCTCATTGATCTGGGAGACGGGTAGAAAACCCGCATCGAGTAAATGGTCTTCCCGAGGTGCCGCTTTGCAAGAGGCCAGTTGCATCACGTGTACGATTCCTAAATGCACTCGCCCCACCTCGGTCGTGTCGTCGTAAATCAGTCCGACAATTT
>JBJTAQ010000327.1:0-4266 GCA_046090945.1 Pirellula sp. | reverse complement strand
CTCCCGAAACGAACCCGATCCGGGAATGTCCTTGCTAACACCTGCCGAATCGAAGATCTTCCAAAACTCGTCTCTTGGCCTATGGACGGCGGACCCTTCATCACCCTGCCTCAAGTCCTGAGTTGTCCGCCATCAACTCAGTCCAACCAATCGATCCAACTGACCCAGTGCAATCTCGGGATGTACCGAATCCAACTCTCCGGAAACCAGTACGCCACCAACGAGCAAATCGGATTGCATTACCAACTGCATCGAGGAATCGGAGTCCATCATCAACAAGCACTTGCGGCCGGGAAACCTTTTCCAGTGACCATCACCGTCGGTGGATCTCCCGCGATGAGCCTTGCTGCCGTGATGCCCCTGCCCGAAAATGTCGGCGAACTGACCTTCGCCGGCGCTCTTGCCGGATACCGGATCCCAATGACCTTCAAAGACAACTCCGCTCCGATTTATGCCGATGCCGATTTTGCCATCACAGGGTTCATCGATCCGAACTCACTCAAACCCGAGGGACCCTTCGGCGATCACTTGGGCTACTACGCACTGACTCATCCGTTCCCGTGGATACAAGTCACCGGAGTGTACTATCGCAACGATGCGATATGGCCATTTACTGTCGTCGGCCGCCCTCCCCAAGAAGACACCACCTTCGGTGAACTGATCCATGAGCTTACAGGACCGATCATACCTACCGTTCTACCCGGTGTGCGAGGCGTCCATGCTGTCGATGTGGCCGGTGTGCATCCTCTGCTGCTGGCTATCGGTTCGGAACGCTACACTCCCTATCTAAAACCCAATCGCCCCCAGGAACTGCTAACCCAAGCCAGCGCAATCCTGGGCCAAGGTCAAATGTCGCTTGCGAAGTATCTTTTCATCATCGATGGAAACGATTCCCAAGCACCCGACCTGTACGACCTCGAAGCCTTCTTTCAATGGGTTTGGGAAAGAGTTGACTTCGCAAGCGGACTGCACTTTCACACCAAAACCACCATCGATACGCTCGACTACTCGGGCGAAGGCTGGAACCAGGGTTCCAAGTTGGTTATCCCGATCACAGGCCCTAAACGCCGCGAACTGCTCGGCTCGCTACCCTCGAACTGGAACCTCCCCTCGGAGCTTGTAAACCCACGGGTATGCTCCCCAGGTTGCATTGCCATCGAGTCCAAATTGACACTCGATACGGCGACCGAAAGGCTTTCAGCAGCGATGCTGCAGAACCCGCAAATCGCCAAACAAGTCGCAGTCATCACTCTGGTCGACGACTCGGACTTCGTCAGCCGAGCGTTTGCAAATTGGACTTGGGTCACCTTCACTCGTTCAAACCCAGCGATCGACGTACGTGGTGTTGGCGAAGAGTACCAGAACAAACATTGGTCTTGTTCCGGTCCGATGATCATCGATGCCCGAATCAAACCCCACCACGCTCCACCCTTGGTCGAATCCCCTGAGGTAACCAAGAAGATCGATGCACTGGCAGCCCAAGGTGGCCCGCTGGCAAGGTATTTGTAAGCGTTTTGTAATCCGGATCAAAATATCAGTCTAGGGTGACTCGATCTTCCATCAACCACCATTAGAATACCGATCCTGGCTTGGAAACCAACCTGAATTCGATCGGGATCTGCTTGTGAATCAATCACTTTTTATACTGCGCTATACTCTGTTAGCTTGGATCTTTGCACTGACAACCCACGATGGCTTGGCACAAAACAACCAGCCGACGAGCGTTGAGCCGCAGAAGGGGGAGATGGCAGGTTATTTGCTGGTACCTCACAGCAAAGTATCGCCAGAGTACAACGCGGGCTTTTCGATGTACGTGGCCGCTTGGCCACTACTTCAGAACTACCCAGGCCAAGAGTTCCAGAGCGGATTGTTCGGAACCTGGATGTTTGCTCAGTTTCCAGAGCCTGCACCCAAGAACCATTACTCGGATATCGAAGGTGGGCTCGGTTGGTGGAGGGACACTCGATTTGCGACGGAAACTCCCAAGTTCATTATGGGAGGTGTGGCCTTGAATTTTCGCGAATGGGCCAATGGTCCTGGAGCTGGTAAAGGCCGCAATTGGGATAAACCTGCCGGCCACTATGCCATCGCACAGCTCAGCCCCTGGATCCTTTGGCCTCCCGATGGGTTGAACCTCAAACAAGGCACTTGCGGAGAGCTGTTCGGATACGGATATCTCCCTTTACCTCTGACCGATCCGAAGAAGACCACCGAGGGGAAACCCGTACCGACCGGCAATCACTGCTGGACGTTATTCATCAACAGCGGAAACTTCAAAGGCCCGGTGACATTTTTCCTGCCGTACTTCTGGTCGCAACCCTCGGTCGACAAGCCGGAGCTTGCAGGCATGTTTCTAGATAGCATGCCATCGAATCCCAACAAAGCCATCCAGATGGAGACCCAGCACATCCCGGCCTATCTGTCGAAGGACAACCAAGGCACAACGTATGCACGAGTTGCGCCCACGTGGTTTCCTGCAGGCCAAGACGATGCGGTTTTGATCCATCGCGTCAGCGCGTACAGCAAAGCTGCGTTGTGGGATAAAGTCCAAGCGTGGTTTGAGGGGGGGCCGGAAGCTTCCGGGGTGATCGACACGCAAGCCGTTGCGTTGCATGAGTTCGAGAGCAAGGGTGGAGCGACATGGAGAATCTATCCACCCAATACGGCTCGCGAGGACAAGCTTGCGATTGCATGGAACTCATTTGCCAACCCTGCCGCAATCGACAAACATACGTATGGTTACCGATGGGGACAACCTCCGGTGCAGCGCGGTGACGATTCGAAAGGTCGGCATTGGACGCTACCCGAGTATTACCGCTTGGAGAAGAAAACCGCCGGAAACAAGGAGACCGAAATATGGGTAGCGATCGATCGCCAAGAGGTTCCTAAGGAAAGCGGCCTACATGGTGTCGAGTTCCCACGGGTCAGGACCGAGAATCCCGGAGCTTACGTCACTCCGGAGGATCCGCAGAGTGTTTGGAAAAAGCCAGGGCCCGCTGCCGGTCCGTTTGAATGCACCCTGGGCGACGGCAGCAAGGTGACTTACTACTGGTACCGATTCTGCGAGCAACCTGCATTATGGAATGCGGACATGAGCGACCAAGAGCGACAGGCGATCCAGTTGCGGGTCGAAAAGCTTCATCGTGTTTGGAGCAAGAACCGAGAGTACTTGCCACCGCCGACGCGAGGCTCGCTTGCCGACATCGACCCCGCGTTAATTGTCCAGCCCCCATCGGGCCTCGAGGTCGGCTATGTCCCAATCGTCACACGGCAGGAAAAGTAGGGTAGGTGATGCGTCCAAGTCTATTGCTGCTTCGATTCGCTCCTCATCCATTCCCAAAGAGGATAGAGCGATTGTGCATCTGTAACGCTAATCGATCTCTTGGCGTAGGCCAAGCGACTGACCATCAAACCCAATTTCACAAGTGACTCTGCGACTTCTGAATACTTGCGACCCAATCGACGCGTGTACTCGTCAGGTGTTTCGTCCTCGGCCTTTGCGACCCGATGCTCGCTTCCCCAAACCAATACGGCTTGGAAAAGCGACCGAATGATCGCATCCGGATCGTTCCTATGAATCTTAAATGGATCGTCGAGCTCGGAAAATCGAAACAATCGTGATTGTTCCGCGTGGCCGCCGCCACTGTTCGTACTCTCCTCGGATTCAGTAACCTTGTCCTGCTGAAACCAAGCGAGCCACTGCCGAAAATACTTCAAACCAAAAACCACTGCCGTCAATACCAGGACGGCAATGATCAACCAACGCAGGGTAGCTCCTAGATTCCAGTCAATCGTAGGCGGTTGCGGAGGCTGCTGGGGTTGTTGCTGCTCGAGTTGTTGCGGCTGAGGTTGCTGCTGCTGAGGTTGCTGCGGCTGAGGTTGTTGCGACTGGGGTTGTTGCTGCTGAGGTTGTTGCTGCTGGGGTTGGTGCGGCTGTGGTTGGTGCGGCTGGGGTTGTTGCTGCTGGGGTTGCTGCGGCTGGGGTTGTTGCTTGACCCCTTCATTGCCCCAGCCCCATTTGCTGGGGGTCAGGTCCGGTCGACTTGAGATTTTGAACGGCAACTCCCAACTGGAAGATCCAAGCATCGGAAGGGGAAGGATTGCCATCAAGGCGACGAGCCCCAGGACTGATCCGATTCCGCTAGCAAGCCAACTCCATGACATACCTGTCTCCATCTCCACATCCCGTTGCCGGACGTACTGGCGAAGCGACAATAGCGAGATCATCACCAAAAGTGCCAGAGCCGACGACAAGTAGATCACGAG